>CAJQOV010000090.1 GCA_905480065.1 uncultured Gammaproteobacteria bacterium
AATACCTGCTGCTGTACGAAATGTCCTTGCCCTACGGACTGGACCTCAATAACCAGATCGACATCAGCAAGTCTGCCACCCGACTGATCGTGTCGCTGGAAAACGTGTCGAGCAATGAACTGCTGGGGATCGAGAAAAGCGCCCAGCTCTGGCTGCAGGAGCATGCACCGCACATGCAGTCAGGCGGTGCCAGCTCCTCGGTGATGTTTGCCTATATCGGGCAACGCAACATTCGCAGCATGCTGATCGGCACCAGCGTTGCCCTGGTGCTGATTTCACTGGTACTGGTCATCGCACTGCGCTCCATCAGGATAGGCCTGATCAGCCTGATACCGAACCTGGTACCTGCCGCCATGGGCTTCGGCCTGTGGGGTCTGCTGTCGGGGCAGGTCGGGCTCGGCCTGTCCGTGGTCATGGGCATGACGCTGGGCATCGTGGTTGACGATACCGTGCACTTCCTCAGCAAGTACCTGCGGGCACGGCGTGAACAGGGGCTCGATGCGCAGGGCGCGGTGCGCTATGCCTTCCACACGGTCGGTACCGCCATGCTGGTGACCTCGCTGGTGCTGATTGCCGGCTTCCTGGTGCTGACCCAGTCCGGCTTCCGGGTGAATGCCGACATGGGATTATTGACGGCGATCACCATTGCCTTCGCGCTCGCGGCAGACTTCCTGTTCCTGCCACCATTGCTGATGAAACTGGACCGCTAGCACTGGCCGCGGAGTCTGCACTGGCAAACAGGCACCAGGGCAGCGGCCGCAATACCGCATTGGTGGTCGAAGCGCCTGCTGTGGCGGGTTCTAGCGGATATCCTCGATGGCGTGCTTCTTCTCCATCACGTTGGGCGTGATCAGGGCGAAGCCCTGCAGTTGCCAGTGGGCCAGCTCGGTGATGGCAGAAGGTACCACCTCGACGAATTCATAAAAGTCCGTTGCGGCGTAGTCATAATCCCTGGCCGCCAGGCCGCATACCTTGAATTGCACGCCCAGTGACGCGTAGTAGCGCATGCGCTCCACGGCATCCAGGTAGCGGTTGTAGTTGTTGCGTGCCAGCGCAACGATTTCAGTGCCGTGCACTACCACCTTGATATCGAGGAATTCCGGCGCCATGCCATATGGCTCTTCCAGCAGCGGATTTATCAGGGAACGAATCCAGAACAACGCACTGTTGATCTTGTCCGGCTCGTCGAAATAGAAATCATAGACCACCTTCTGCTCCGTATAGGGGGTCTGCACCGCGCGCGAAACCGCCGGTTCTGTGGCAACAGCGGCACTGGACAGCAGGCACACCAGCATGGTCAAGCCAATCATCCCCTGCAGCATATTCCGACTCCTCTATGATCCGCACTGGCTATAGTATAGCGAACCTGCATGCCGATATGCAGGGACCGGTGCTCCCCCGGTCCGCCTGAAGCACAGGCAAAACCGGGACTCAACCGGCAATAGCCGCATATCTGGCGCCGGACCTGGTAGCGCTTAAGGCGCCGATAAGCTTTCCTGCCGATACTGCACCCAATCGATTACCGAGGGTGCTGGTATGCACACTGGACTGGATAGCCGAAAACAACCGTACAGCGGCTGGAACGGGAAGTTGAATTGCGCGCCACCATCGAGGACGGCAGCAATGCACTGTCCGAGGACCGGCAAACCTGGCGACTGGGCTATGGGCAGTCATTCGGCGAAAACTGGTTCGGGGAAATGTACGTCATAGCGGAGCAGAATAAGGCTGACAGCCTGGCAGTCAAAAAATATGAAATAGAGGCGCTGCGGCAACTCACCGAACAGGGCGAATTCCCTGTCGATGCGGGCGTACTGTTCGCGTTTGAGAAGGCCGACTCTGACGATATCATGGAATTCGCCAGTACACTGTTGCTGGAAAAGGAATGGGGCCAGTGGGCAGGTACGGCCAATATTCGCGCCATGTACGAGTTTGGTGACGATATCAGTAACGAACTCGAGGCGACGGCCGCCCTGTAATCGCGCTTGGAATACGAGTTCTAGCAGCAACCGCTCCGGTCCATCGTGCCGTGCACGCCTGTTCGGCGAGGGTTTGCGATGCTGTGCTGCCGTGCTGTCATGCGCGGAATTTCCCGGCCAGCGCAACCCGCTTTTCGTAGGCCTCCCGGGCGATACGGATATCCTCCAGGAAGTAGCCCAGCTCATCCAGTCGCAGCGCCTGCGGGCCATCCACCAGGGCCTTGCCGGGGTAGGGGTGGAAATCGACCAGCACCATGTTGGCGCCGGCAATCACCCCCTGCGCAGTGACGTGAAAGATATCCAGGATTCCATCGCTGGTTGCGTCACGCGTTCCCACCGAGTGGGACGGGTCGATACAAACCGGCATGCGCGTAAGGCGGTGTATCACCGGGACGTGGGCGAAATCGATAAAATTACGGTGCGGGTCACCCATGTTGGTCTTCATGCCACGCAGGCCGAACACCACGCGCCGGTTCCCTTCACTGGCGAGGTATTCCGCGGCATTCAGGGATTCCTCCAGCGTGATGCCGAAACCGCGCTTGAGTAATACCGGGAATTCCGGTTCGCGTCCGATGGACTTGAGCAATTCGAAGTTTTGCGTGTTGCGGGTGCCGATCTGCAGCATGACGCCGGTCGGGTGCCCGGTCTGTTCCAGCGCCTGGTGAATTTCACGCACGTGGGAATCGTGCGTAACCTCCATGGCGATCACCTTGATGTCGTACTTGCCGGCCAGTTCGAATACGTATGGCAGACAGCTTTTGCCGTGGCCCTGGAAGGAATACGGATTGGTGCGCGGTTTGTAGGCACCCATACGGGTACACTGCTGGCCATGCTCCTTGAGCGCCTTCATCATCAGCTCGACATGTTCGGGCGTATCGACCGCACACAGGCCGGCAAAGATATTCAGGTTGTCCTGTCCGAAGCGCACTCCCTTGTAGTCGAAGTAGGTGGGACGATTGTCATCATGGTGCCGGCCCAGTACTCGGTACTCCTCGGATACACGCACCACGCGTTCGACGCAGGGCAGGCTGGACATTTCCTCAATCTGCAACGCGGCGGTATCACCGACCAGGTAGATTTCGGTCAGGGTATGCATGGTGCCTTTCTCGTCATGCACACGGGACTGGATATTCTTCATATGCAGCAGGAATTCCAGCAGTTGCCGGTATTCCTTGCCGTCCTTGTCGGTATCCGGCTTCAGAATCAGGATCATGTTGCGTTCATCTCGTTTGAGGTTGGTTGGTTGGACATTACCCATGCATGGTTGCGTATGACTATCGCTCAGTCCCGATAGCGCCGGACCAGGTCGCCATAGGCATCGACCCGGCGGTCGCGCAGAAACGGCCAGATGCGGCGCACCTGTTCACTGCGGCCCAGATCGAGATCGACGACCAGCGTAGCGGCGCAATCACTGTCTGCCTGCGCCAGCACTTCGCCCTGTGCGCCAAACACCGCGCTGCTGCCCCAGAAACGGATTCCACCGGTCTGGCCGGACGGGTCCGGCTCATGACCAACCCGGTTGCAGGTCAGCACCGGCAGGCAATTGCTGATCGCGTGGCTGCGCTGAATGGTCATCCATGCCTCGCGCTGACGCGCCTGTTCATCCGGCCCATCGGTACTCTCCCAACCGATCGCCGTGGGATACAGCAGCAGGTCGGCTCCGGCCAGCGCCATCAGGCGCGCGGCCTCCGGATACCACTGGTCCCAGCACACCAGTACCCCGAGCCGTCCCAGCGAGGTCTGTACCGGCTGAAAGCCCAGATCCCCCGGGGTGAAATAGAATTTTTCGTAATAGGCAGGATCGTCCGGGATATGCATCTTGCGATAGCGCCCGGCCAGCGTGCCATCGCGATCCAGCACCACGGCGGTATTGTGGTACAGACCGGCCGCACGTTTCTCGAACAGCGAGGCAACGATCACCAGCCGGTGTTGCGCAGCCAGCGCACCGAGCTGTTGCGTGGTCGGCCCGGGGATGGTTTCGGCAAGGTCAAAATTGGCCGTGTCCTCGGTCTGGCAGAAGTAGCGACTGCGGTGCAGTTCCTGCAGCAACACCAGTTGCGCACCCTGGCCAGCGGCGGCAACGATGCCATCCATGGTGGTGTTCAGATTGGCCTCGGGGTCATCCGTACAGGCATGCTGAATCAGTGCGACCCGGATTGTCTTCGCGCTCATTTCACCGACCCGTTGCATGTGCCGGCAGGACGCCGGCGGGTAACTGCATTGTAGCGCAATGCAGACTGCCGTATTGCTCGATCAGCGCCCGGCACAGCACCGGCACAATGGTGCGGCCCGGGAAACAGCCAGCCAGCGTCCGTTGCGCCACCGCATCGGCCGGATCGTCGTATACCGGCAGCAGCACGGCAGCATTGATGACCAGGAAATTGGCATAACTGGCCGGCAGGCGCTGGCCATCGGCAGCATAAACCGGCGCGGGTATCGGCAATGGCGCCAGCCGGTAGGGGGCGCCGTCACGGGTGCGGAAGCCGCGCAATTGCTGCTCCATGGCAGACAGCGCTGCGTAGTGCTGGTCCGCCGGGTCGGTACACTGGGTATAGGCAATGGTCCCGGCGTCACAAAACCGCGCCAGCATGTCCACGTGTGCATCGGTGTCATCGCCGGCCAGTTCGCCATGCTCGATCCATAGCACGCGATCGATGCCGAGCTGCTGCCGGAAGTGTGCCTCCAGCCCGCTCTTGCCCAGCCCCGGATTGCGGGTTGGGGCCAGCAGGCAGCGTGTGGTGGTAAGCAGGGTGCCGGCGCCATCCACATCGATACTGCCGCCTTCCAGTACCAGCTCATGCCGGTAGTATGGCAGTTCTCCGAACCATCCATCGTGCTGCAGCTGCGCGGTGATTTCATCATCCAGGTTGGCCGAATACTTGCCGCCCCAGGCATTGAAGCAGTAATCATGGATTTGCAGCTGGCCGTCGACTGCTACCGTGAGTGGACCGTAATCGCGCACCCAGGTGTCGTTGCTCGGCGCACAAACCAGGTGGACGCGGTCGCTGGCAACGCCGGACCCGGTCAATAATTGCCGAACGTGTTGCCGGTGCGTTTCATCACGGACCAGCACCAGCAGGGCCTCATGCGCGCTGATCGCACGTGCGATAGACAGGTAGACCGGCTCAATGACAGCCAAGCGATCTTTCCAGTCGCTGTGCGCATGTGGCCAGGTAATGATTACCCCGGACTGGGGTGCGAATTCAGGGAGTAACACGCGCCGGAAAATCCATAGCCGCCCGAAGTGAGCGACTATGATACATCAGATTCCCGGAATTACTTGCTTGCTGCGCGGTGTACGACGGAGTGGACAACGTGGTCGTGTTCGAAGAACACCGAGAAGCCACTGTAGTCCCAGCGCGTGATGGGCGGCTGGTGCGGGCCAGCGTTGACCGATACAGTCGGGTGTTCCGTCAGCGGTGTACCAAACTGCTGGCGCACCTGCGCCATGCTCACGCCACTGTTCGGGGTCGCTAGCGAGGCTCCGGCAGCGACACTGTCGACCAGCAGCTCATCCGCGGCAACGGGCATGGCAGCCGGCAAGGACAGGATCAGACCCAGCAGGGTCAGGCGGATACGGTTCATGGCAATCTCCTTGGATATCATGATAATATACAAAACATTCAATTACTTGCGCGACATATTTCACAGTCAGACTAGCGCATTGGCCGTTGGGCTGATGTGAACAGGATCACCAAGCCGTGGACAAGCCTAAAAATTATCGGCAAGACAACGGATTTGCTGAGTATAGCGCCGGACGGGACATCCCGGCAGCGGCGCAGCGCCTTGCCGTTGCGCCGATGCTCGACTGGACGGACCGGCACTGCCGTTACCTGCTGCGCCTGCTGAGTCGCCACACCACGCTGTATACCGAAATGGTGACGACCGGTGCGATCCTGCACGGCCGTAATTCCGGCCTGCTGCAGTTTGACGCCAGCGAACATCCGGTCGTGTTGCAGCTCGGCGGCAGCCATCCGGCAGAGCTGGCCGAATGTGCACGCATCGGGGCTGCTGCCGGTTATGACGCTATCAACCTGAATGTGGGTTGCCCGAGCGACCGGGTGCAATCCGGGCGCTTCGGCGCCTGCCTGATGGCAGAACCGCGACTGGTGGCGGATTGTGTCGGCGCCATGCGCGCAGCGGTAGCCATCCCGGTAACCGTCAAGTGCCGCACCGGCATCGACCGGCAGGATTCACCGGAACAGCTCACTGACTTTATCCGCATCACCGCTGAAGCAGGCTGCAACACCTTCATCATCCATGCGCGCAAGGCCTGGCTGAGCGGACTCAGCCCGAAAGAGAACCGCACCATACCGCCGCTGCAGTATGAGCTGGTACACTGGCTCAAGCAGGAATTCCCCGCACTCACCATCATCATCAACGGCGGGATCACCGCCATCGACAGTGCGCTGGAGCAGCTGCAATACGTGGATGGCGCCATGCTGGGACGGGCTGTGTATCATGACCCGTACCTGCTGGCAGACGTGGACCGGCGTATCTTTGCCGACCCGCACCCGGTGCTGTCGCGGGTCGAGACGGTGGAACGCATGCTGCCATATATAGAACGGGAACTGAAAGCCGGCACCCGGCTCAAACACATTACCCGTCACATGCTCGGCCTGTTTCAGGGCATGCCCGGTGCGCGGAACTGGCGGCGCCACCTGAGTGAACATGCCGTGCGTGACGGGGCAGACATCACGGTGATCCGGGATGCACTGGCAGGACTGCAAGCAGCGGAGCATGCCGCACCAACCACAACAGGACACCAGCATCAACATGGATGACTTTGTGTTTAGCCACGAGCCGGCGCTGAGACTGGGTGCCTTCCTCGGCATCTTCGTCGTGATGGCGCTGTGGGAGCTGCTGGCGCCGCGGCGGCCACTCACGCAACGCAAGGCCGTACGCTGGATCAACAATATTGCCCTGGTCGCAGTCAACACGTTCCTGCTGCGGATCCTGTTTCCCACCGCCGCCGTGGGTATCGCCGCCCTCGCGGCAGAGCGGGACTGGGGGTTGCTGAACCAGCTCGGACTGACGCTGTTGCCTGCCGTGGCAATCTCCGTGGTGATACTGGATGTCGCCATCTACCTGCAACATGTGATGTTCCACGCCATACCCCTGTTCTGGCGCCTGCACCGCGTTCACCACGCCGATCTGGATATCGACGTAACCACCGGCGCACGCTTTCACCCGATCGAGATCATTCTGTCCCTGCTGATCAAGTTTGCAGTCATCCTGTTACTGGGACCACCGGTACTGGCGGTGCTGGTGTTCGAGGTCCTGCTCAATGCAACGTCCATGTTCAACCACAGCAATGTATGGCTGACAGCATGGCTCGATCGCGGCCTGCGCTGGCTGATCGTTACCCCGGATATGCACCGGGTACATCATTCCCACCTGGAGCACGAAACCAACTCCAACTTCGGCTTCAACCTGTCCTGCTGGGATCGTCTGTTCGGCACTTACCGTGACCAGCCCGACGAAGGTCATACCGGCATGCGCATCGGCATCGATACCTGGCGAGACCCCGCACACTGCACCCGGCTCGATGGATTGCTGCTGCTGCCATTCCAGGGCAAGGTCACAGACTATGCCATCAACCGGCGGCACTGGGACCAGACACCATGAATGCCAGTTGGCGACGCTTGCTGGTGCTGCTGCTGCTGATGCTCGGCATCGCCGCCGCACTGTACTGGCGCGAGCAGGTCTCGGTGGAGGCTGTCAGCGGCTGGGTGACCCGGCTGGGCTGGCTGGCACCGCTGGCATTTATCGCCGCCTATGCCATCGCAACGGTATTTTTCCTGCCCGGCGTGCTGTTCACGCTGGCCGGCGGCGCGCTGTTCGGGCCCTGGCTCGGCACGCTGTGCAATCTCACCGGCGCCACTCTCGGTGCAGGACTGGCATTCCTGACTGCGCGTTACCTGGCCCGCGACTGGGTCGCACAACGTGCCGGCAAGCGCCTGCGCCAGCTGATCGATGGCGTGGACGCGGAAGGCTGGCGCTTCGTTGCCTTCGTGCGGCTGGTGCCGCTGTTTCCGTTTAACGTGCTGAATTATGCGCTGGGCCTGACCCGCATCCCGCTGCTGCAGTACCTGGTGACCACGTTTATCTTCATGGCACCCGCGGGCGCGGCCTACACCTACCTGGGGCATGCCGGTCGGGAAGCCGCCAGTGGCGGGGAAGACGTCATACACAAGATGCTGCTGGCGCTTGCGATCATCGCCTGCATTGCCTTCCTGTCGCGGGTGTTACTGCGCCTGCGCAAAAACAGGCAACCCTCGTAATGGACAAATTTGACCTTGCCGTCATCGGTGGCGGTCCTGGCGGACTGGTGGTCGCCAGCGTCGCCGCACAGACCGGTATGCGCGTCTGCCTGATTGAAAAGGCGTCGCTGCTGGGCGGTGATTGCCTGCACAGCGGCTGTGTCCCGAGCAAAACGCTGCTGCACCTCGCGCAGGTGGTGCACAACACGCGTCGTGGCGTGCAGGAAGGTCTGCTCGGCAGCATGCCGGAGGTTGATTTCAGCTCGGCGATCGACCGGGTACAGGCCGTCATTGCGGAAATCCAGCTACATGATGACCCGCAACGCTTCCGCAGTTACGGGTGCGACGTACGCTTCGGCAAGGCTGCGTTTATCAGTCCGCAGCAGCTTGCCGTGGCTGGCGACCTGATCCAGGCGCGTCGCTTTGTCATCGCAACCGGTTCCTATCCGGCCATCCCGCCCATTCATGGACTGGAAGAAGCCGGCTACTTCACCAACGAGAGTATTTTCCTGCGGCGCGCATTACCGGAATCGCTTGCCGTACTGGGCGGGGGACCGGTCGGGGTTGAGCTGGCGCAGGCCTTCGCCCGGCTCGGCAGCCGGGTGACACTCATCGAGGCCGCCGAACGTATCCTGCCCGGGTCAGATCCGGTCGTGAGCGCAGCGCTGGCCGCCCAGCTGGAGTCCGAAGGTATCTGCATACGCAGCGGTGTCAGCGTGCAGTCCGCACGCCGGGAGGGTGACAGCCGCCAGTTGCAGTTTGCCGATGGCGGCACCGTGGAGTGTGAACGGATTCTGGTCGCCACCGGGCGCAAGCCGGTGGTGTACGGACTGGGGCTGGAACAGGCCGGGGTGACCTTCAATCCTGGCGGTATCGTGGTGGACCGGCGGATGCGCACCTCGCAACATCACATCTATGCCGTGGGTGATGTCTGCGGACCTTATGCGCTCACCCACATGGCGGAGTACCAGGCCGGCATTGCACTGGCCAACATCGTGTTCCGTTTTCCGAAACGGGCAGATTACCGCGTGGTGCCGCGCGTGGTGTACAGCGATCCCGAACTGGCCAGCGTGGGACTTACCCCGGCCGAGGCCGATGCGGCCGGAATCCGTTACGACATTGCCGAGTTTCCGTTAGCGGAAATCGACCGGGCCATTACCGAAGGCAATCGCTGCGGTATGGCACGCATCCTGATTCGCAAGGATCGGGTGATCGGCGCAAGCATCCTGGCCCCGCACGCCGGCGAACTGATTCACGAGCTTGCGCTGGCCATGCGGCTGCAAGCGAAAGTCAGGGAAATCAGCGAACTGGTGCATGCCTATCCCAGCTATGCCCAGCTGCACCGGCGTACCGTGAACAGCCGCTACGCGCCGCTGCTGCAATCCCGCAAGGTCCGCTGGTTGACCTGGCTGCTGCAGCGACTGGTACCATAACCCGCACCGAACGAACGGAACGCTGCCATGCACGCCACCTTGCCCTTGCTGTTGGAATCGGATTTTCCCGCGCTGCGTCGTGCCCGGCTGGAAACACTGCAGGTGAATCTCGGCTATCGCTGCAACCAGAGTTGCCTGCACTGCCATGTTAACGCCGGTCCGAAGCGTACCGAGATCATGGACGCCGCTACCGTCGATGCCGTGATTGCCTGCCTGGACCGGACCGGGGTTGACACCCTGGACCTCACCGGCGGCGCCCCCGAGCTGAGTCCGCATTTCCGCAGGCTGGTGCTGGCGGCACGGGAACGAAATATCGAGGTAATCGATCGCTGCAACCTCACCGTTTTGCTGGAACCTGGCCAGCAGGATACCGCCCGGTTTCTTGCCGAACACTCGGTCAAGGTCGTGGCTTCCTTGCCCTGCTACCTGGAACAGAATGTGGATGCCCAGCGCGGTGACGGCGTCTTCCAGGACAGCCTGAACGTGCTACGCCAGCTGAACCGCCTGGGTTATGGCAAGCCAGGCAGCGGCCTGACACTGGAGCTGGTGTATAACCCGCAGGGAGCCATGTTACCGCCACCGCAACAGGCGCTGGAGCTGGACTACAAGCTGCACCTGGCGAATGAATACGGAATCATTTTCAATCGCCTGCTGACGCTGGCGAACATGCCGATTCAGCGCTTCGGCAGCACACTGGTGAGCCGCGGCGAGTTCGCCGGCTACATGGAGTTGCTCAGGGACGCACACCAGGATAGCAACCTGGCTACCGTCATGTGCCGGTCACTGGTCAGTATCGACTGGCGCGGCTATGTGTACGACTGCGACTTCAACCAGATGCTCGACCTGCCGGTACGAATCGATGGCGAACCACGCCTGCATGTGTCCGGGCTGGAGGAGACCACCCTGTGTAATGCATCGATACGCGTGGCGGATCACTGCTACGGTTGCACAGCGGGGCAGGGATCGAGTTGCGGCGGTGCACTCGACAAAACAACGGAGTAACCACGGGTAATAGCATGATCAACGTAGAACAAAGTGTACGCGAACGCTACAGCCAGGGCGCCCGGCAACGCCAGCAAGCCCTGTGCTGCCCGGTGGACTATGACCGCGAGCTGCTGGAGCTGCTGCCGGCGGAAATCATCGAACGGGATTACGGCTGCGGCGATCCCTCGCGCTATGTGCGCGACGGGGATGTGGTGCTGGATCTCGGTTCCGGCGGTGGCAAGATCTGCTACATGGCAGCACAACTGGCCGGTGCGTCCGGCCGGGTGATCGGTGTCGACATGAACGATGATATGCTGGCGCTGGCGCGCCGGCACCAGTCCGGCATGGCTGAACGACTGGGCGGCGATCGGGTACGTTTCCACAAGGGCTATATCCAGGACCTGGCGCTGGATGTCGAGGCGCTGGATAACTGGCTGGCAAATCACCCGGTACAGGATGCCGCCGGTTACGAGGCCATGCGCCAATGGCAGCTGCAGCAACGCCGCGATGCCCCGATGATTGCCGACGCATCGGTGGACCTGGTCATCTCCAACTGTGTGCTGAACCTGGTGGCGGATAGCGACAAGGCACAACTGGTACAGGAAATTTTCCGGGTACTGAAGCCGGGTGGACGGATTGCCATCGCCGATATCGTCAGTGACCGGCCGGCCACGGCCGCCATGAAGCAGGACGCGGAACTCTGGAGTGGCTGTATCTCGGGAGCGTTTACCGAGTCAGGCCTGCTCGACAGTTTCATTGCTGCCGGCTTCCAGGCCGTCATGTTCGACAACTGGGACGCACAAGCCTGGCGTGTTGTTGGCGACATCGAATTCCGTTCCGTCACCCTGACGGCGATCCGCCCGCCGGCAGAAAATCTCGCAGCAGGCAACCGCCAGCTGATGTACCGTGGCCCGTTTGCCGCAGTAACCGATGACGCCGGACGGCACTGGCTGCGTGGACAACGCATATCGGTAGCTGCTGCCGTGCACCAATCCCTGGTCTCTGCCTACGGCAATGCATTCATTGATCTCCCTGACACGACCACCGGTAATCACCAGGGCAGTCCGCTGCCCATTGCCTGCTGCGGCCCGGAGCCGACCCGCGGTGGATGCTGCTGACGCTGACCGGCTGTCCATCATTGTGCCGACGCTGAACGAGGCGGCCGGTATAGAGCATACCCTGCAGGCCCTGCAATCGCTGCGCCGCCGCGGCCATGAGATCATCGTGGTGGATGGCGGCAGTAGCGACAACACTGCCGCACTGGCCACACCGCTGGCCGACCGGGTCATTGCCAGCGCACGCGGACGCGCCATGCAGATGCATGCCGCTGCCGGTATCGCAAACGGTTCGGTACTCTGGTTCCTGCATGCCGATACCCGGCCACCGGACGATGCCGACCTGATCATCCTGCCGGCCTTGCGGGCACAGGACAGGGTGTGGGGCCGGTTTGATGTGGCACTCTCCGGTCACGGCTTGCTGCTGCTGGTCGCCTGGCTGATGAACCTGCGCTCCCGCCTGACCGGTATTGCTACCGGGGACCAGGCGATGTTTGTTACCCGTGCGGCGTATTGGCAGGCCGGTGGATTTATGCAAATCCCGCTGATGGAAGATATCGCACTCAGCCGGGCACTCAGGCAAATCAGCCGGCCGCTGGCGCTGCAACAGCGGGTACACACCTCGAACCGGCGCTGGCAACGGCACGGCGTTGTTCGCACCGTGCTGATCATGTGGCTGTTACGGCTCGGTTACTTCATCGGCGTAAAACCCGCGCGACTGGCCGCATTTTATGCGGCTCATGACGCATGAAATACCCGCATGCGCGCCTGCTGATTTTCAGCAAGGCCCCGCAACCCGGACAGGTCAAGACCCGGCTGATACCCTTGCTCGGCAGCGCCGGGGCCGCCAGCCTGTACCGAAAATTTCTGGAAGATGTGCTGGCACGCATGACCGTCAGCAGGCTGTGCCCGGTAGAATTGCATTGCGATCCGGACACGAAGCAGGAATTCTTCCAGCACTGCCGCCGACAATTCCCGATCACCCTGTGCGGGCAGACCACGGGTGATCTCGGACAACGCATGTCACAGGCGTTACACCGCTGCATCCGGCAAAACGCTCCGGCAGTACTGATTGGCGCAGACTGCCCGACGCTGACTGCGGCGGATGTCGAAATGGCCCTTGAGCAATTAGCCGGTGGCAGCGACCTCGTCATCGGACCATCACCGGACGGCGGCTATTACCTGATTGGCATGCAAGCACATCATGCCGGCCTGTTTACGGGCATACCGTGGGGGACCGATCGCGTGCTGGAATGCACCTTGCAGCAGGCCAGGAACCTCGGTCTGCAATACCGCCTGCTCGAGGCGCGCAACGACATTGACACACCGGACGACTACCTTGCCTGGCTCGCCACGAGCAAATCCATTAGCAACTGATATACTTGTAAACAATCGATCCGCTTTTATGGCGAAACGGTTTACCGAGTTCTGTAATAGGTATATATGTTAGTCATACAGGATTCTGTTGCAGGAACAACTGGTGCCATGCATAGCAGGCAAGGAGGTTACACATGAGAAGGCTGTATTTTCTGTTACCCGATGTAAACAGCGCCAAGGCCATCGTGGACGAGTTGCTGCTGGCACGCATCGAGGAACGCCATATTCACATCGCGGCAGCGGATCATCACGCCCTGCTCGAGGCAAACCTGCCGGAAGCCAACCTGCTGCAGGAGAGTGACTTTGTGCCTGCCGTGGAGCGCGGTGTCGCGATCGGCGGCGCCACGGGCATCCTGGCCGGCATTGCGGCAATCGCCATCCCCGGTGTGGGTCTCGCCCTCGGCGGGGGCGCAATTCTCGGTATCGGCCTGGCCGGTGCCGGGCTCGGCGCATGGGTATCAGGGATGATCGGCATCTCCGTTCCCAGTTCACGGCTGTCGGACTTCGAATCCGCCATCGAGGAGGGCCAGCTATTGATGATGGTAGACGTACCCAAGGCCAAGGTCGACAGCATCACCGAACTGGTCAAGGGCCATCATCCGGAAGCCCATGTGGAGGGCACCGAGCCGGTCATACCGGCGTTCCCGTAAACCACTGCCTGCCGGGCAGGTCACCTGTGGCTGACAGGCACAGGTGACCTGGTTACGGGTCTTCTGCACCAAAGTCCAATAGCAATGCAATTTGCGAAATACCACAATGTCATTACGAATTGTGGGTACAGGACACCGGGCAGTGACGGAGCGCAGAAAAAAGATCGACCGACGCAGCTACGAAAGGCTGAAAGATCGCACCGACAAGTGCAATCGCCGGATTGCCCCGGACCGCAGGCTGAACAATATCGCAGCGGAATGGGTCCCGTTCAGCCACATCCATTTGCACCCGATCGCGCGCCTGGTATTCAGCAAGAATTAATCAACCGACCGGGCAGCGCATGCTGACGTGGCGGATGCCGGCTTCTGTAAAAGGCTGGCCTGCTGCCACGAATCCCGCACTGCGATAAAATGCGGCAACTTCCACCTGTGCATGCAGGTATACCTCGTGCATAGCGCGTGCCCTTGCCTGTTCCAGCAACGCCTCCAGCAACAGCGTCCCGATACCACGGCGTCGCCAGGGCGACAGCACGGCCATACGGCCGATGCGCCCGTCTGCCATCAGCCGTCCGGTTGCCACCGGCAGACCACCAGCAGCGCGTACCAGCACATGATCGCAATCTGCATCCAGGCCATCCCATTCCAGCGCAGCGGGGATACCCTGTTCTGCAACAAATACAGCGGTGCGCACCTGGCGTATGGCATCCGTGTCACTCCACCAGTCGGCAAGCGCGACACGGAAAGGGGCCTGCTGGTCCAAAGGCGCCCCTGGACCGGCTAGACCGATGAGGCCTGTTGCCCGGCATTGCCGGTATAGGTGGCCGGCGTCAGCGCCGCCAGCTGCTGCTTCACATCATCCGGCAACGCCAGCGTAGCCAGGAATTCCTGCAGGGTTGCGCGGCTTACTGCACGGTCCCGGGTCAGTTCCTTGAGTTTCTCATAGGGCTTCTCGATCCCGTAGCGGCGCATAACCGTCTGCAGCGCCTCGGCCAGTACTTCCCAGCTGTGATCGAGATCGTCGAGGGTGCGTGACTCGTTGAGCTGCAGCTTGCCGATACCTTTCAGGCAAGACTCGATGGCGATCACGCAGTGGGCAACCGCTACACCGATATTGCGCAGTACCGTGGAGTCACTGAGGTCACGTTGCCAGCGCGACACCGGCAACTTGGCGGAGAAATGGGCGAGCAGGGCGTTGGCAATACCCAGGTTACCTTCGCAGTTCTCGAAATCGATCGGATTTACCTTGTGCGGCATGGTGGAAGAGCCGACTTCACCGGCAATGGTCTTCTGCCGGAAATAACCCAGCGAGATATAGCCCCACATGTCGCGACTGAAGTCAATCAGCACCGTGTTGAAGCGTGCCTGTGCATCGAACAGTTCGGCCATATAGTCATGTGGTTCGATCTGGGTGGTATACGGATTGCATTCCAGTCCGAGGCTGGTGATGAACTGCGCCGACAAGGCTGGCCAGTCGATATCCGGATAGGCCACCAGGTGGGCATTGTAGTTGCCGACCGCGCCGTTCATCTTGCCCAGCATCGGGACGGCGGCGACCTGTTCACGCTGACGACTGAGGCGCGCGCAGACATTGGCCATTTCCTTTCCCACGGTAGTCGGTGTCGCGGTTTGCCCGTGGGTGCGCGACAACATCGGCTTGTCGGACCATTCATGGGCCAGGGTCCTGATGGCACGAATCACGTCGTCCAGCAGCGGCAACAGGGACTGGTTGCGTGCTTCCCGCAGCATCAGTGCATAGGCCAGGTTGTTGATGTCTTCCGAGGTACAGGCGAAGTGAAAGAATTCACTGATCGCCTCCAGTTCGGTATTGCCGGCAATCTTTTCCTTGAGGAAATATTCGACAGCTTTCACATCGTGGTTGGTGGTGCGCTCGATATTCTTG
>CAJQOV010000091.1 GCA_905480065.1 uncultured Gammaproteobacteria bacterium
CCGAGTAACAGCCCGCCCAGGGCAAGCCCTGCAAAGAAGGCGCTGACACCGGTGGTGACCGCATAGACATCAACACCGACGATCAGCGTCAACTGCTTGATCCACAGCACCTGGTAGATGAGTGCGGCGGCACCGGATACAACAAGCAGCAGGACGCGGCACAAACGACCACCCGTTTCGACAGGTTCGTGACTGTCTGTCTGCCGCGATTTGGGTGGCCGAGATGTCCCTGGTCCCGGGCTTTGAGTGCGACTTCTTTTCGGCATGACAAACATGAAAAGGGCCGCATCCTTTATACGGACGCGGCCCCGGATTGAGTTACAGCCTCATTATGCAGGTGTGGTCAGTTGCTGCCCGCAGGTGCGCTCTGTAGCGTTTCCAGGACCCTGTCCAGGCTGAAGCTACCGACTTCCTGGCTCGGCGGGAATTCCTTGAAGGTGGCCAGGAACTTTGCAACGTACTGCTGCGCAGGCACCAGCAGGAAGGCACGTTCCAGCCGCCAGCGCGGGTAGTCGATAGCTTCATGGTCCGCACGCTCAAAGGGATCGGAGCGCAGGTTGAACAGCTTCGGAAGGCGCAGGGGTATGAACGGGTCCTGCCACACTTCGTAGCCATGCGCGCGTTGCTCGGCAAAGACCAGTTTCCACTGGTCATAGCGCAGCGCCACCAGTGAGCCATCGTCGTTAAAGTAGAAGAACTCGTGACGTGGGCCAGGTGCTTTGCCAGCAAAGGCGTCCAGCGCATTGTAACCGTCGAGGTGTACCTTGAAGGTTTGGTCACCGACCTTCATACCCTTCTTGAGTTGCTCCTTCACGTCCGGTACGCCCACCGCGGCCATGATAGTCGGCAGCATATCCATGTGTGAGTAGATGTCGTTGTTGATCGTGCCGGGCTTGATGACGCCAGGCCACTTGATCACGGCAGGCACGCGATATCCGCCTTCCCAGTTGGTGTTTTTCTCGCCACGGAAGGGCGTTGTGCCACCGTCCGGCCAGCTCATGGTCTCCGCGCCATTGTCAGTAGAGTACATAACGATGGTGTTTTCATCGAGACCGAGCTCCTTGAGCTTGTCGAGCAGCTTGCCGATATGGGCATCGTGCTCCAGCATGCCGTCCGGATAGATACCCAGGCCGGATTTACCCTCGACTTCCTCTTTCAGGTGCGTCCAGATATGCATGCGCGTGAAGTTGGTCCACAGGAAGAACGGCTTGTTCGCCTTTTTGGCGCGCTCGAGGTATTGCAGCGAGGCTTCGAGAACTTCGTCGTCGATTGTCTCCATGCGCTTGCGGGTCAGTGCGCCCTTGTTTTCGATCTTCTGGGTGCCGTCAGCGTTGGCCCATGTGTGGATCACACCACGGGTAGCATATTTTTTAACCAGTGCCGGATCCTTGAAGTAGTCAGGGTTTTCCGGCTCCTCCTCGGCGTTGAGGTGGTAGAGCGAGCCCATGAACTCGTCGAAGCCGTGAGCCGTAGGCAAGTGCTCGTCCAGGTCGCCGAGGTGATTCTTGCCGAACTGCGCGGTCATGTAGCCCTGCCCCTTGAGCAGCTGGGCGAGCGTCACATCGCGCGCCTGCAGGCCTTCCTTAGCGCCCGGCAGACCAACCTTGAGGTTGCCGGTGCGAAAGCCGCTTTGTCCGGTAATCAGGGCCGAGCGACCTGCGGTACAGCTTTGCTCACCGTACCAGTCGGTGAACAGGGCGCCTTCCTTCGCGATGCGGTCGATGTTGGGCGTCTTGTAGCCCATCATGCCCTGGTTGTAGGCGCTGATGTTCCAGTAGCCGATGTCGTCACCCCAGATAACCAGAATATTGGGTTTTGCCGCGCCCACGGCAGCGGATCCCGTGGCGTTCAACGCCAGGAAAAGCGCACTGCACAGCAGCACAGTGATTCGTTTTCTTATTCCGTCCATTGTTAGCTCCTAGTTTTCCAGCAGGCGTATTCGTTGCTTGATTGTGTGCCAGGTCCTGTTAGCCAGGTGATCACATGTCATGCATTCGCAGCACCTGCCCTGCATGTGATCCCGCCCCGCAAGTCTACTCCGTTGCGTCTGACTGCGGCAAGCAAATCACAGCCATCCTCAATACCAGTCCGCAGTGATGTGCTGGACAACACCGCTTGAAGCGGGATTTCATGTATTTCTTATAAAGCATTGATAAAGTTTTGTTTTCATTCCCGCCTCGGGTTGCCCGCGGCGTAACGGGCCAATCCGTTAACAGGCCGATTATGCCTGGTTCAATTCAGGCATTCAGTTTGTGCAGGGTAACAGGCCGGTACTGTTTGAACTGGCGACCCTGAGTCGCTAGTATTGACAGCGTTAGCAATATTCTTGCCCTGTATTACCCGCTCACCCGGGAAAAGCTTGCCTGGGCCGTCAACAAGAACAACACGGCGCTGCTGGAATCATTGAATGATGGCCTGCACAAAATGCAACAGGATGGTCGCGCGCAGCGGATTATCAACAAGTGGATCAGGAGCAGGGTAATCGTAACGCCGCCGGTGCGACCGGTCGAGTTCTAGACAAAGCCAGAGGTAGGCCATGAAATTGAATGTGATTATCGGTGTCGTGTTGTTCTCGGCCAGCCTGGCTGTTTATGGCGCAATCGGCAAGGATCTGCGCGGCCTGCCCGGCAATCTCGCATCTGACGAAGACCAGCAGATCATGCGCGAGGCTATCCTGGATGCACTGGAAAACCAGCCCGACAATGTCACAACCGGCTGGAAAAATCCGCTCACCGGCAGCAACGGGATTATCCGCCCCGTCGAGACCTATGAAAGAGACGGCATGCACTGCCGCAAACTTCGCCTGCGCAACAACATTGATGAACAGAGCAACGAGTGGATGTTCAATTTCTGCAAAACGCCGGAAGGCGACTGGAAGATTGCCCCCTAGTGCAAGCTGCTGTTATCTATCCAGCGGACCGTATCGCGCTGTCACTGCATGGTTAATCGGCCGGGTCGGGCGTGACCGACTCGCGCGCGAGGGTCAGCGCAATGGCTCCGTCTGCGCGGCGCAGGGTCAAACGGTCGCCTTCGAGCCGAAATGTCGCGGCTGACGCCAATGCCTGCAGGTAAAGCGACTCCTGCTCCATCACTCCCGCAGGATCATTGCAAAACATGTGAGTCGCGCCGGCGGGCCCGATGCTGATGGATTCGCCGCTGGTTTTGAATTCGGCAAAATAGTTATTGCAGCCCGCACTGCCGGTCACGCGACCGTCATCCCCGAAATGCGCGCTGATGTGCGTGCCGATAATGACGGTGACCACCCCCTGCTTGCCGTTGTTACAGGCGATCACCTCCCAGTCGCTACCGGCAAGCGTCGTTGTTGTCACCACGAAGGCGGCAAGCTGTTGACCACCGGCATCACGCAGGCTCAGGCCGTCTGCCTCGATGACGAAGGTTGCCGCCCGTCCCAGTGTTTCGAGAAAAGTACGGGCCCGGCTCGCCAGCGGATCGGGGCAGGCTGCCTGGGTCGCCGCCATCCCGGCCGGGATGTGGATGGACGACCCATCGATCCTGAACGAGCCATGGAAATGGTTGCAGCCATCGAAGCCACCCAGGCGCTGACCGCTTTCGAAGCGCAGTGTCAGCGCCGCGGCGGGATCAATGGGTTGACCCGCCAGTGCAACGAGCGTCCAGGCGGTTCCGCTCAGCACACCGCCCGCGGCGTCATCGCTGTCGACGCTCGGGCCTGCTGCGTGAACAGCGATCGACCATGTCATCAGGATAACGCCCAGAAAACGCAACACGTTCATATGCTCTGCACCCCTGCCCTTCGGTTGGATACCCTAGTGTAGCGCACGGCCGCAGCCGCGCAGTACCCGTCCGTCCCAGCTCACTGTCACTTCGCTTTCGAAACGCTCGCCGCTCATGGTGTCGATACAGGGGCGGCCAGTAACCTCCAGCACCAGCTCACCGGCATCCCAGCGACTGGTCCGCGTTGCATGGTCCTCGCACGGCTTCGGTAACGGCAGTTCGACGCGGGTTGCACCGTAGTCCGTCACCAGCACGATACGCGCCTGTTGCTGGATCTCCAGGTGCCAGCCCGGCTCGTTGCCCACCGCGCGGAAATCTGCACCGTCGAGCTTGGCCTTCTCCCAGACGGCGCGGCGCCGGTCATTGCGACAGGTTTGCAGGGCTCCGCCAATCGGGCCAAACCAGGCCTGCTCACCCTCGATGCGCAGTTCAAAGTCCGTGTCGGCATAAAGCGTCCCGGCCCCGCCCGGCAGCGCGGGCAATCGCAGCGAGCCTTGTGGACGAAACAGCCAGGCCTCGGTCTCACTGGCACGCACCGTGTATTCCGTTTGCTCATCGCACACAAAGACATAAGTGGTCGAATCCGCGGCCGACACCCCTGACACACAGCTGATAAACATCAGCACAACTCTGAGCACACCTTGCATGGGTAGCTCCTTCAGCCCAATCAATACCATCATGACCTGAATCAACCGCGTGCCTAAAAGCGAATGCCCAGCCCCAGATACGGACCACTGGCCGTCATATCCCACACCGTGCCGTCATTCTCGTAGTCCCAATCCAGGACGCGGTAACCCAGCTTGGCCGTGTAATCCTTCCTGAATTCCCAGTTCAACCCGGCGACCACCTGGTAGGTCAGGTCGGAGCCGCCCGCGCCGATGTCCGCGTAACCGACCAGCGCCATGTTGTCCGAGACCGGATGAATCGCACGTACACCTAACACCGCATCGGTCCAGCTCTCGGAGCCGCTCGCGCTGGTAGCGCCACCCGGAAAGACGATTCCCGGGATGGTGGTCAGCGTGACATTCGCATCGACATCCAGTTTCGTGTAACGCAACGCGCCGAGCAGATCGACCGAGGTTGTTTCATCCATCAACCGGTAACCGACCGTGCCTTGATAGACGTACATCTTGGTGGTGAGCTCGAGTGCGCCATTGACCGTCACCTGGCCAAACGGACCGGACACCGACTTCGTGCCTACATCTGACAGCTTGAAATACACGGCCTCCAGGCCGTAGCTCCACCGGCCCTTCTGCGCATTAAATATCCCCATGAAACCCGCATCAAAGCTGTCCATGATGTCGCTGAACGACATGTCGACATCTGACGTCACACCGCGGATACCGGCCTTGCCGTTCAGTCCGGCGGCAAGAAAGTACGGCGTCACCTCGTATTGCCAGTCATCGCTGTCGGCCGCGACACTGCTCCGGGTCGCCACGATTGCCATACAAGCCAGGAAAAGAATTACCGCATTACGAAATTTCATAGAACAATCTCCTGATCATTAATTGAAAAATACCGGAATGAACACAAACCCTGCCATGATACGGCTCAAGGCCGGGTGTATCTTCAAGATCAATCTTCCTGCACACAGCTGCCGGTCCTGTAAGCGCGATAGCTGTATCGAAATCTCTCAGCAAGACGACCGGCTTGAGCTTCACGGCATCCTCGCCAAAACCGGTGCCAGCGTGTGTATCCACAGCAGATTCAGTATAGCAGCCGGTCAACAGCGCAACGATCATCATGATTACCGGAAGGCAGATGGATTTCATGCAAACCACTCCTTCTGACAATTCACCCGTACGCACGAACTGCCCGCTTAACAACAACCGCGGCTTGCCGACACTCTGCCCGCCACTTCCTGAAAGTGCCCGGTCACCTGCCTTCGTCACCCGGATGTTACATCCGGTTGCGCATGGTATTACTGGTCTGGCATCCACGCAGGCAAATTGCCGCACGCTGCGTGACGCCGGTATACTAGCCGCGACAAACCTCAAACTGGCCAGTGCGGCACGGAGCATGACAATGACGTTTTCACAGGGCGCAGACAAGACCTGCAGAACATGGCACACACACCTGGCGGCAATCGGCCTGCTGGCCCTCGGCCTGCCGGCGCTGCCGGTAATGGCGGACTCGGTCGCATCAACAGCCGGCCGGACCGCCGTGGCGCGCCAGGCCATGGAATGGGACAAGCAGGGTAAACCGGCGAAGCTCGAGTTCGACTTCGGTGACTTCAAGGCATGGGGACGCCGGGACGGTTCCTGGAATGTTGAAGGTCAAGTGCAGCATCGCGGTCTGTTATGCGGCACCTATACGCTGTTGCTGCGAGTCGGCCAGGGCAATCCGGGCTGCACCAATGTGCAATGGTTCAACGAACCGCGCGCGGTTGCCAGCACGCGTCTTTGCAACAATGCCACCGGGACGCTGAGCGGCGGCAACCTCGAGTTCGCCAACGCCGATCGCTTCGACGAGATCACCTGCGCCGAGCGCACGATCTCATGCAGTGATAATTGCAAATAAAAAATCGGGGACAGACCACGTTTTCCCGACTGCCGAGCCCGGCTGAAGTCGTGATCTGTCCCTATTTTAGCCCGGCTGAAATAGCGGTCTATCCCCGTTATTTCCCACCCGTTACTTCCCTAGCCTGGAACGTTGTCTGGGTCTCGTTTCTGCCTGATCTTGCGCGCTTCTTCTTCTACCTTCTCGCAAATATCGTGCGAACCCACCCAGCGCTTCCATAAACCCTTTGCGAGCAACGACAGGCCGCCAGTGGCGACCGCAGCGCCACCTTGTATCGCGGCGCTCTCCGCATCGAGCACCATCAACGGTTCGCTGAGTGTACCGCCGATCCTGGTAAAGGGGTCTACCAGTTCGCTGGCGCTGATTCCAAGCCCTTTGGCAGGAGTTGTTTCCAACTCGAAATCGATTTTCTCTGTTGCGAGGTCTATATTCCCGGAGCCCGTTATCAGTATCTGGTCGCCAAGAAATACCACTGTCGGTGCAGTAGAAAGTATGCCGCTTTCCACTTCCAGGTAGACGCCTGTGCAGTCGACCATGATGTGATCGCGTTTCTTGACGAATGGATTAATCTTGCCCAGCACCTCGGAGGGGAAATCCCCCATGATGGCTCCCAACTGAGTGCTGGGCATTTGTCCACCCCTGGAACGCACCCAGACAAAGCCGTTCATGCTGGCGCCCAGCTCTGCAATGCTATTTCCTCTCGCACTCAACCTCGCATCTATTTTATGACGCGGGAGCTTTTCATGGTCGGCTTTGCTCATCTTCCTCAACGCAATGATCACATCCGTGGCGGACAGTTCTGCGCGTACTTCTTTTTTATCCGGTAGCGGACGTACGTACAGTCGAGCTGTCAGGCTTCCATCTGTCGTCCTGATATCAATTTGCTTCGCTACCAGTTCGCCATCTGACAGGCTGGCATCGACAACCAGGTCATGCAAGCTGCGGTTCCGGGTAATAATCTCTGTAACTTCCAGTCGCACAGTACCGTCATAATCATTCAGCCATGCCAGTGGCAGGGGTTCGCTGGAAAGCAATCTGTCATCTTTTGACGGTTTCCCGGACGCCACTTTCTCCGCTGCATCTGGTGCCTTGATAAAATCATTCAGATCGATGAAGCTCGAGCGCAGATCGGCAGTGATGAACGGACGGTTTGTGCCATTGAAATCGAATTTTCCACGCAGATTGCTGTTCCCGACTTTCAGGCTCAAAATCTCTGCCTTGATCTGTTTTGCAGTTCCACCGACATCGGTCGACAATTGAAACGGCAAGGCGGGCAAGGCGCGTTCGCCCACAGTCCCCAGATCCGCCAGACTGCTTCCGCTTGCCTGGATGTGTATTGCCTGCGCGCCAAATTCCGGCGCCAAACGAAGCAGCCCACTGATGTTGATATCAGCGGTCCCGATACGGGCCTTGCCAGTGCCAATGCTGATTCTGTCGCCGCTGTATTCACCATTTGCCTGAGCATTGAACGCGACATTTTGCGGTTTGTAACCGGGAATTACCGGAAGTGCGGCCTTGAGATTTTTGCCGCTGGCATCCAGCGCAAATTTGATATCCCCCGGACGCCCGGGCCAATCACTGCTCAGCTTGCCTCCGAGCCGCGCTTCCGGCAGTCTGATTTCGAGGTCACTGATTTCAATGCCAGACGACTCCGACATGTCCCGCAGGGTGCCCTTGATGCTGAACGGCAGTTCCGGCAGTTGCAGGTTTGCTGCGAGCCCTTTGAAATCAGCCAGATTGTCGCCTGCCAGTGAAAGCTGCACATCGAACTCCCGCAATTCAGGGAACTTGCCTATAGCCCCGGAAGCACCCAGCTGGAGTCCCTGCATTGAATATTCAAAATCCTCGATGACCAGTCCCTGCGTCGCAGTATTGACCTTGGCCCTGAGTGTGTACGAACGATCCGGAAAGCCCTCAATCCCCGCCAGTCGGGCGAGAGTTCGTGCGTCTGGCCCGGACGAGGTAACGTCAAACGCGAGTCCTTCCAAACTGGCAGGCCTGTCTACCTTGCCGCTCGCCTGAAGCTCGAATTCACCTACCGTCCCAGTTGCTGTCACTGCAAGACGTTCACCGTCGGATTGCACGTTGGCGGCCAGATCGGCGGGGCCATGGGTAATATCGGGCAGATTCAGAATGTCGAGCAGTACGGCTGTTTCGGGTGCTGTAAACCGAAAATCCAGCGTTGGTCCCTCCAGCCTGGCAAGATCCGCGAATGCGCCCCTGGCTGTCAGCATTGCATTCTGGCCGGTAATGGCCAGGTCGTAATCGATGTTTCCGGCGACCGTCAGTTGCCGGAAAGTCCCTACCCGCCCGGCTATCTTGAAAGCCCTGCCATCGAACACGCTGGCAATGTCCAGCACCAGGTGACCGGATTCATCCTGCTGCTGGCGCACCTGCTGTAGCTCGATGGTTAATTCGTCAGTCAGCCCAGGGTGGATGAAATGCAAGTGGATGTTATCCAGTTCCGCATGGTCGAGCAGCAACGGCAGTGGATTGCCCGGGGAACCGGCGTTCGAATCTGTCGACCCCGTCACCCAGTTAAATTGTTTATCTGTCCATTCGAATAACAGCTCTCCATCGCTGGCTTGCACGCTCGTAATCAGGACGGGTTGTTCAATGAGGCTCCACAAGTCGACTGACACATTGAGTTCGCGGAGTTTCAGCATGTACGGCTTGCTGCTCCAGGCAGGATTCAACCATTCGATGTCTGTGGCATGTATGGAAACAATGCGGCCCAGACTCACGCCGAAGTCGCCATTAATCCGGAGTGTCCGCTCGGTAGCGGCACTTGCCAGATCTTCCAGTGCGGTCTTCAAGCGGTGGCTGTCGCGAAGCAGCCAGGCTGCTGTCGCTGCAACGGCGATAACCAGCACCAGAACAGCACTGATCACAATAAGCAACTTGCGTGTCATGCCAGTCCGCGCCATGTGTGTCTCTTAATGCCTGGGTGCCGTTGATTACGCTGTTATTTGCCGCCGACGACTGAACTTATAACATGAGTAAACCACACAACCCGCCCGGCCGCCTGAACGAAACGAGTTTTCCCGCCAATATTGCGGTCAGAAGTCGACCCGGGCTGCGCCTCGGCCAGGCCTGGGGGCACAGCCGCGGCTGCGAGGTAGACGTATTACCGGTGCGCCACCGGTGCAGGCACGTTCTCTTCGGCCCACGCCCTGTACGCTTGATATGCTGATGAGCAGGTCACCAAGCTGACCTGAAAAAACGTGGTCTGTCCCCGTTTTTCTAGTGCTTGCGTGCCTGCACGGTTTTCCGGATGGCATCCTGAAATGCCGACATCAATGCGGCCGTGGACACGCCTATCATCAACACGCCATTTACGGCCTGCAACGGGCCGAGGAGTTTGTGCTCGGAGGACATCACGATATCGCCGTAACCCAGCGTCGCAAAATTCACCGCCGAATGATAAAAGGCCTCGTTTAATGTCTGGAATTCACCCAGCAGCATGAACAAAAATGCCCAGATCGCAATCTGCCCCAGGTTACCCGCCACCAGCAGCAGCATGACCATGCTGATCACCATCAGACCGGACCAGACCGAGGAATCGCTTAACTGGTTACGGTGATTCTGGTAGTAACGCATCGTGACAACGAGCAGCATGGTCTGGAACAACAGACACACGACCATGGTCGGTAATCCAAGTGCGAGATTGATCAGCATGTGGATGGCTCCGTTGCGAGAGTTGGTGTTGCTGTCCGTTGCAGGCGACGTGCGCGCAAGTGCTCGAGCAGGTATACCGCCAGCCACGCATACAGGGTTACCGCGACGAACAGCCCCATGCGGGTGAAGAGTATAGGAAGCATAACCCACGTATTTCGTGAGAATCCACCCGGGAACCGCCTGTCAGGCCGGCATCTTTGCCCCTGAATTCCCGCGAACCGGCCAGCGCCCGGCCGCTCCCGGCCCTCTGCCACCGGCTTCCGCCAGCCTTTTCCTCCTCACAACAGCCGTGGCCCGGCACACCGGCCGCAGCCCACCCTGCCCATCCCTCACTCGGGCCGGCATCCATGCCATGTCATATGGATTCACGAATCCTGCTCGCGCCGCGTCAGCCCCACCCGTCCGGCGGCGCACGCGGTGCTGGTAACCGCAAACCTTTATGGACCGGCGTCGCTTGCTCCAGATGCGCCAGGATCTTCCCGATCACCACCGGGTCCTCGATGCTGGCGATGATCTTCATCGCCCCGCCGCAGGCCGGACAGGTTTCCACATCGATCCGGAAAACGCGCTTGAGGCGCTGCACCCAGGACATCGCAGACCGGCGGGCCGCCGGCGTATCCTCATCTCCCCCATCCGAGGCCTTGCGTCTGGCTCCCCGGCCCCGGCCCGCCTTCGTCACCAGGGCACGGTGCGGGCTGTTCGGTGCAAACACCCCGTGGTAGCGGGTCAGATTCACCCGCGGCCGTGGCACCAGCGCCGCCAGGCGCGCCATGAAATCCAGCGGCTCGAAGATGACGTGCGTGGTGCCGTCCCGGTATGGCGTCTTCAACTGATAGCGCACATTTCCCGAAGGGGTCAGCGACAGGCGCGGCTCGGCAATCGCCGGGCGCGTGATGTAACGGCACAAGCGCTCCAGCTTCTGCCGCTCGTGGCGCGCGGCCGCCACCCCGGCATGCAGCGAAAAACCGGCCACTTTCGCCACCCGGGCACCTGATTCTTCCAGACTGCCCGCCGCCGGCAGGCTCTGCAGGCAGAAGGCCTTGCGGCCCTGCTGTGGCCCCACGGCAATACGATAGGTAATGGAACTGCCCAGCACACCTTCCAGCCCGGTCTCATCCGGTTCCAGCGCCAGGTAGCTGTTGTCCAGGTCGCGCACCA
>CAJQOV010000092.1 GCA_905480065.1 uncultured Gammaproteobacteria bacterium
AGTCGAGTTGCGGGTGTTGCAGGCCTTGCAGGGTGCCGACCTGAAAGGCAAGGACGGCGCGTTGCGCAAGCTCGGCACCGACCTGGTTCGCGTACTGTTCGAATTCGAGGACTTTCAGGCTGCCTCCGGTGCGCAACCTCCTGCGCAGGCCTTCCGTTCGAAAAACCCGCTGCTGCGCGTGCATGACAATGCCATCGTGGTCGACGCCATCGCCAATGGCGACCCGCAGGTACTGCGGCAACAACTGGTTGGCGCCGGCCTGCAGCATCCCGCGGTGTTCGGCCATATCGTATCGGGTTACCTGCCCGTCACTGCGCTGCGCGGTATCGCCGGACTCGGCGCACTCAACCATGTTCGACCCACGTATGCGGCCACCAGGACCGGCAGCGTGACCAGCCAGGGCGACGTGGCCCTGCAGGCCCCGGCCGCACGTGCTGACTACGGAGTGGATGGCAGCGGCGTGCTCGTCGGCACACTGTCGGACAGCTACAACTGCCTCGGTGGCGCGGCGGCCGATGTCGCCAGCAACGACCTGCCGGCCGGTGTTTTGGTTTTACAGGAAGAAATCGGCTGTAGTTCCGGCTCAGACGAAGGCCGCGCCATGATGCAGATCGTGCACGATGTTGCGCCGGGCGCCAGCCAGGCCTTTCACAGCGCTTTCAACGGTGTCGCGGACTTTGCCAACGGCATCCTCGATCTCGCCGCTGCCGGCGCACAAGTGATCAACGACGATGTGATCTACTACGCCGAACCGATGTTCCAGGATGGCCCGATTGCGCAGGCAGTGGATACCGTCAGGGCGGCCGGCGTGGCCTATTTCTCCGCGGCCGGTAATAACGCACGTAACTCCTACGAGGCGCCCTTCACCAACTCCGGAGTACCCGGGCATTTCACCGGATCGGTCAGGCATGACTTGGATAGCAGCGGGGCCACCGATACCCTGCAGCAGATCACCGTGGCAGCGTATGGCTCAGCCATTATCGTCCTGCAGTGGCAGGACCGCTACGCCTCGGCCAGTGGCGCACCGGGCGCGGCCACCGACCTCGACCTGATTGCATACTCAGCGAGCGGCGCTTACCTCCGCAATTCCTCCTCGTACAGTGACAACCTGGGCAGTGACCCGGTCGAGATCATTGGCATCACTAACAACAAGCCGCAGGCTACCACGTACCAGATCGGCATCGAGCACTTTGCCGGACCGGACCCGGGCCGGGTAAAACTGGTCTATTTTGGCAACATGACGATCAACGAATTTGCCACCAACAGCAGCACCACCTACGGTCATCCGAATGCCGCAGGCGGCCAGGCCGTCGGTGCCGCGCGCTACAGCCAGACACCGGCGTACGGGATTAGCCCACCCGTGCTGGAATATTTCTCTTCCGCAGGAGGCACGCCGATCTACTTCGACACCGGCGGCAACCCGGTCAGCATTGTGCGTCAGAAACCGGAGATCGTCGCGCCCGATGGTGGTGATACCACCTTCTTCTATTCCGACTATGAAGGCAATGGCTGGCCGAATTTCTTCGGTACCTCCGCTGCCGCTCCGCACGCGGCCGGGGTAGCAGCCCTGCTGCGCGAATTCGATGCTGCCATCACACCGGACGGTATTTATACCGCGTTGCAGGACAGCGCCATCGACATGGGCGTGGCCGGCGTGGATTTCGACAGCGGCCACGGCCTGATCCAGGCCGATGCCGCACTCGCCACACTGGATGATGACGACGATGGCGTACCGGATTCGAGCGATGTCTGTCCCGGCACCTCCCCTGGCGATGCTGTCGACATTGATGGCTGCAGTGCCGCACAGCTCGATGCAGACGGTGACGGTATACCGGACTCCATCGACCTGTGCCCAGCTACCGCCCCTGGCGATCCGGTCGACACCGACGGCTGCAGTGCTGCACAGAATGACGATGACGCTGATGGTGTTTCGAATGCAGCCGACCTGTGTCCGGGGACGACCACCGGACAACCGGTGGACACCGACGGCTGCAGTGACTTCCAGAAAGACAGCGACAGCGATGGCCTGTCTGACGGCCTGGAAAACCAGATCGGCACCGATCCGCTGCTGGATGACGACTTTGACAGTGACGGCCTGAGCGATTACCAGGAAGTCGCGTGGAACGGGAACCCGACTGATTACCTGCCCGGCATCGATCTCGATCCGCTGGCCGCCGACACCGACCTGGACGGGTTCAAGGACGGCATGGAAGTGCTCGCCGGTTACAACCCGCTGCTGGACACCAGCTTCCCGGTGTGGGGTGACATCAATGATGATCGCGTGGTGGATACGGCAGATGTGTTACTTGCGACGCGCGCCATACAAGGTGCGATCACCCTGGACAGCGCCGAACTGGCACGCGGCAATGTCGCGCCGCTGGTCGGCGGCATTCCGCAGTCGTCACCGGATGATCCGTTCGACAGCGCCGACCTGTTGCTGATCCTGCGCAAGGCGCAGGACAATTCGCTGTTCTGAGTCGCAGCCAGCACGCCGGCAATCCCACTGCCGCCAGTCAGTCCAGCATGGCCTCGACCACCGCGGTCCAGGCACGCGCCAGGTTGCCGCGGTTGTAACCGCCGCCACCGAGGGCCAGCAGGCGGCCGGCGCAATACTCTCCTGCCAGCATCTTCAATCTGCCAGCCGCGTAGCGGTGACTCGCTGCACTGTAACGCAAGTGGGTAATGGGATCGTCAGCCATGCTGTCGGCGCCGCACTGGAAGAGGATGAAGTCCGGCGGATACTGCGCCAGCAGTTGCTCCACGGCCGGCCACGCGGCCCGGAAATCCGCATCGTTGGCCTGTGGCGGCATCGGGATATTCAGCTTGGTGCCGCGCGCATCGCCCTTGCCGGTTTCCCCGGCCATACCGGTTCCGGGATACAGGTACCGGCCATCCTCGTGCAGATCGGCAATGATCACCTGCGGGTCCGACTCAAAGGCATAGAACAGGCCATCACCGTGATGCGCGTCGATGTCGACATAGGCAATTCGTTGCAATGCATAGCTACTGCGCAGGTACTCGATGGCGACTCCGCAGTCATTGAATACACAGAAACCGGCCGCCATGGAGCGCGTGGCATGATGCAGGCCGGCAATCGGTACGAAGGCGCAGTCCGTCGCGCCGTTCATGATGTCGTCGATCGCGGCCAGCACGGTGCCCACCACGGTGGCGGCCGCCTCGTAGACACCGGGAAAGGCCGGGGTATCACCAAAGTCGAGATACCCCGACCCGGTGGCCGATTGCCCGCTCACGCGGTCCACGTATTCCCGGGTGTGAAACAGCAGCAATGCCGCACGCGCCGCCTGCACCGGCGCACAGACTCGCACCTGCCGGTCCAGCCCCAGGTCCTGCATACGTTGCCAGAACACGCCCATGCGATCCGGTCCGAACGGATGGCCGCGACCGAACCCGTAGCGCGCCAGCGCCGCACCGACATAAACACTCAGGGTCATGGGAAAAGTATATGGCAGCGTGGGTTTTACCGTCACGTGCCGGCAACAGCCACGCGACAGGGGCGGTAACGGGAAGAAATCACAAGAAAACTGGGTGGTTGCGCAGATAATGCTTGTTATTCGCGAACAAGCCAGATATTCTGTGCTGGCCCGGTAGAGCAAGCGACAGTACAACTGGTATTGCGCATCAGCCGGCCAATAAATTGGTTGCACGTCCTTACAGTCAAATCAGAAGTCCCTCTCCGGTATTTCCTGTTCTTTACCTGTTTTGAGATCTGCGATTAATTCAATTTTTATTTATTTATACAGGTGATATACATGGCAACAGGTACCGTAAAGTGGTTTAACGAATCCAAGGGTTTTGGCTTTATCGCTCCGTCCAGCGGCAGTGACGACGTGTTCGTCCACTTCTCCGCGATTCAGGGCTCAGGCTTCAAAACGCTGGTGGAAGGACAGGCAGTCAACTTTGACGTGGAGAAAGGCCCCAAGGGTCTGCAGGCCACCAACGTCACGGCCGCCTAACCGGCAGTCAGGCAGTATTTGGTAATGGAGCCCCGCCTTTTGGCGGGGTTCTTTTTTGTGCGGCCATAAACACCCGCCGCCGAGAGGGGAAACTACCATGAAAAAGATGTTCATCGGCAACCTGCCACCGGAAGCCAGCGAGGAAACGGTGCGCGCCATGTTCTCCGCGTTTGGCACCGTCCGTTCGATCAGCGTCTCGTCCGATATCTTTACCGGCAAATGCCGCGGCTTCGGCGAGGTCGAGATGGAAGGTCACGAAGCGCGCGCCGCCCAGGCTGCCCTGGATGGCAACCTGGTTGGCAGCAGCGATCGTTCTCTGCGCGTACGTTTCGAAGACCCGCGCGACTTGCGCGGCGGCCGCAAACGCCGCTAGCCGGTTACCCGGCGGGCCTGGCCCGCCGTGACGCCTGGCGCGGACTGCGATTACGCTCCGCACCCGGCTTGGTACGACTGCCCGGACGCGCATGGTTCGGCCTGTTCCCGGCATTGCTTCCCGACCGGTTATTTGGCTTGCGGATCGGTTCCGCGCGCAGCGCCGGATTGACCTCATAGCCGGGCACCACGACCTTCGGCAGATCACGCTTGAGCAAGCGCTCGATATCCACCAGCAACTTGTGTTCATCCACGCAAACCAGCGATACCGCCTGCCCGTCGTTGCCGGCACGCCCGGTGCGACCAATGCGATGCACGTAATCCTCCGGCACATTCGGTAACTCGTAGTTCACCACGTGCGGCAACTGGTCAATGTCCAGCCCGCGCGCTGCGATATCCGTGGCAACCAGCACCCGCACCTCGCCCGCCTTGAAGTCCGCCAGCGCACGCGTACGCGCACCCTGGCTCTTGTTGCCGTGGATGGCGGCGCTGCTGATTCCGTCCTGTTCCAGCTGTTGTGACAGCCGGTTGGCGCCGTGCTTGGTACGGGTAAATACCAGCACCTGGCGCCAGTTCTGCGATCCGATCATGAACGACAGCAGCTCACGCTTGCGCTCGCGGTCCACGTGATGCACCACCTGTCCAACGCGCTCGGCCGGCGTATTGCGACGCGCTACCTCGACCTGGGCCGGGTTGTGCAGCAGGGAGTCGGCCAGTTGCCGCATCTCGCTGGAATAGGTGGCCGAGAACAGCAGGTTCTGACGCTGCTTTGGCAGCAGGGCGAGAATCCGGCGAATGTCGCGGATAAAGCCCATGTCCAGCATGCGGTCCGCCTCGTCCAGCACCAGGATCTCGACGGTGGAAAGATCGACGTTGCGCTGCGAAACGTGGTCCAGCAGCCGGCCCGGTGTCGCGATCAGAATATCCACGCCGCGTTGCAGTTTCTGGGTCTGCGGGTTGATCTTGACGCCGCCGAAGATGATCGCGGAGTTCAGCGGCAGGTGCCTGCCGTAGGTGGCCACACTCTCCCCGACCTGCGCCGCCAGCTCACGGGTCGGCACCAGGATCAGCGCACGCACCGGGCGCTTGCCCTTGCCCGGCAGCGGATTGGTGTGGAGGCGCTGCAACAGCGGCAGGGTGAAACCGGCCGTCTTGCCGGTGCCGGTCTGGGCACCGGCGAGAATGTCGCGCCCCTGCAGAATGACCGGAATGGCCTCGCGCTGTACCGGCGTGGCTTCACTGTAACCCTGATCGGAGACAGCACGAAGAAGTTCGGCCGACAGGCCGAGAGAATCGAATGACATGATTGGAATTGCTCCTGCATCGAGCCCACCGGGAACAAAGGTCCGGGGCGGTCCAGGCTGAATACGATTAGATGATCGAGGTGTACCGGAATGGATTACCGCGAGGGCACAGGTGCAGACCGAGTGCACGTGACTGCCGAGGACTATACCGGAAGTGATTGTACAAAGCGAAAGTTTTACGCAGCGGCGGCGGGAAATGGGGGAAATGGGGTCGGAGTCAATTACGGCCACATGGTAGTCGTTCGCCATCTGCCCTGTTTCGTAGATTGACTCCGACCCCATTCCCCCCATTCCCCCCCTGCCTACGGTGGCAGTACCTCGCTAAAAGGTGTATCTATCGCTTCGAACCTGGGTGCCGGCAACATCAAGTTCCGCTTCGGCAGGACACCAGTCAGGTTGGTTACCCTGCTTGCCGTGATCGGCCGATCAGGGCGCCCGCCTCACCCGTTGCCAATTCCTGTCTACAGGCATTCCGATGCCAGGCCAGTGTTGACTGCCGCCGGGAGATGAACATGAGGCAAAGACTCTTGTACGCACTTCGCTGCTGGCTGTTGTGCAGCTTGCTGTCCGGCTGTGCCGACCTGCCCGTCCCGCCTGCCGAACCGGTGCGGTCAGGCTGGGGGACGCAGGTGATCGTGCCTGCGCAGTATCCGCCAACATCCAATATCCTCAGCTTTGCGGTAGGGAAAGGCGCGGGCGCGGCCAAGGGGGCCGCGGCCGGTACTGCGGTGGGACTCGCCGGCGCAGGGATGTTCGCCGCAGGTGGACCCTTCGCGGTCGTTCTTGCCCCTTATCTGGCGGTGGCCATGGCGACAGGCATGGGGGCTACGGGCGCCTATGGCGGCAGCCAGGCGGCGATATCGGAGCAGGATGCTGCTGCAATGGACGCGCATATCCAGCGCAACCTCGCAATCCTGGAGGTTCCCGGGACCTTGGCGCGGGCGATCGAAGACACGCTGACACAGGATACTGGCCGACAATTGCCGTTGCTGGCCGAGGCCGGCCCGACCATGCCGGAGTCGAAGCCGGACTACCGGGCGCTGGTGCAACAGGGGGCCGACAGTGTGCTGGAGGTGGTTGTAAGCGAGGTCGGTTTCATCGGCGAGCACACACAGATGCAATTCTATCTGCAGGCAACTATCCGCGTGGTGCGCGTCAGCGATGACAGCCCGTTGTACCAACGGGAGTTTGTCTACCAGAGCGACGAGTACGAAGCCCAGCGCTGGGGTGAAAACCAGGCGGCACTGTTCGAGGCGGAACTGCAACGCGCCTATGCAAGTCTGGCCGAGAGTGTGGTGGAACAGGTTTTCCTGCTGACGCCACTGCAGCTGGAGAGTAAAGCCAGCACCAGCGGAGAGGCCAGCCTGAAAGATCTGCTGGGCGGACAGGCGGCCTGCGGCCTGGCCTGGGTCAGCCCGGCGCACGATTTTCAGCTGGATTTCTGGGGGGACGTCCACCACCGCAACATGCACCGCTTCCCGATCGTAGCCAGTCGCCAGCCGACCCTGGCCTGGGAGGCCTTTCCGCGAAAACAGGACCGGGGTACGGATGCCAGGGCGGGCCTGTCCGGTCTCAGCAACGTGCGCTACGACCTGCGGGTGTGGCAGGTGCTGGACAATGCACCGCCCAGGCTGATCTATCAACGGCGTGACTTGCCTGCGTCATCCCACACGCTGGAGCAGCCCCTGGCGCCGCAAAGCCGCTATTTCTGGAGCGCGCGGGCGCGTTTCGATCTGGCTGGCGCGGTGCACAGCACGAAATGGGGCTGCTTTCGTGCGCCGTACTATCTAGCAGGCGGCATCCGGGACAGAATAAAGCCGGACCCCTCGCCTGGGGCAGTGATAGGACCTTTTTTGGCGGGCGTAGCCCCACGGGATGTCTGCACCCTCGACTTCATCCCGACCCGCAACTACTACCGCTTTCAGACCCCGTAGGGAAATGGGGTCGGAGTCAATTACGGCTTCGCGGTAGTCATTTGTCATTTGCCCTGTTTCGTAAATTGACACCGACCCCATTTCCCTGAGATTTATTTGTGGCGAAATTGACCTGGATAATGACGCCTTGCCCTGATTAACAGTACTCTCAGGGCACCAGATATATTTGTGCAGCAGAAAAAGAGTGAAAACGCGTATGAGGCCAATTCTTACAGTTGAATTCCATGCAAAGGACAGGGATGTTGAATTTGATGAAGAAAGCGTGACATTGCATGGTCCCGAAGAGTTGTTCAAATTCGTTGCACCCGGGGGTGGGTGCGAAATGATCCCGAATGAAGTGGCTGAAATCAGGATGAATTTTCTGCCCCCCGAGCATCCGAATACCCGCAATCCGATCGCCGATCTACCCGTAACGCTGCAACTCGGTATGGTTTTTTTCTATGGTCCGCTATCGGAAATCACCAGTACTGCAGAACAGATCCTGGACAGGGCCGGGCGCGGCGAGCTGTCCGGGTCATTTCTTACCATTATCGGCGCAACCCGTGAACACGAATGAGTTGATGTCCTTTTACTGAATCGGCTCCCTCGGGAGCCTTTTTTTTGTTGCCACAGGTTGGCTTTTGGGGAAATGGGGGGGAAATGGGGTCGGTGTCAATTACGGCTTCGTGGTAGTCGTTCGCCATCTGCCCTGTTTCGTAAATTTACCCGACCCCATTTCGGCAGAAAGCTTCGGCTGTCATCTGTCGGCTCGACAAACCTGTCCCTGCCCGTACCCATCATGCCCCGGGGTTATGGCATCCCTTAAAACGCGCTCCCTTCCCGAAGCCTGGCTCTCCGGTCGAACGGTTCCTGAAAGACAAAGAGGCTGCCCGGAAACGTTTGGGCAAGTCAGTCGATGACACTGACAGCGCAGGTATGAGCACGGGGACTGGAAAAGCACCGTCGCATTTACTATGTTGAATAAAAAGGAGATGCAAAATGCAAACAACAGAGTCCGACGGGAATGATACCCCCTTGTATGCACCCGCCCGTAAGCTTGCTCTGAGCGCCCCTTTCGGGTGGCTAAAACTGGGTTGGCGGGATTTCCGGCGCGCACCCTGGCACAGCCTGACCTACGGCGCGATATTCGTCCTGATCGGGTGGGCGCTGCTCTATCTGGCATGGATCGAGAGCAACGATGCCCTGGTATTCAGCCTACTGTTCGGCTTCCTGCTCGTGGGTCCCGCGCTCACCTTCGGTCTTTACGACATCAGCCATCAACTCGAACTGAACCGTAAACCGTCCTTTCGACACGAGCGGCAGAAGGTTTTCCACGAAATGGGGCATGAGTTGATGTTTGCACTGATACTCAGCATGTTGTTCCTGATCCTGGCCATCGTGGTGTCGATGGTAATGTGGACTGAACCAACCGCCGCACAGTTAACCGTTTCTCCCGCGGTTTCCGTTGCTGCAGTGGTTTCCGTTTCTTCAGCGGTTTCCTTGCTGATCGCTGTGATTTTCGCAGGCATGGCCTTTTGCGCCAGCGCGTTCGCTCTGCCAATGATCCTGCACCAGGATACCGATGCGACGACGGCGTTACTCACAAGCATCAATGCGGTGTTGCGAAATATAAAGGTCATGGCACTCTGGGCATTGATCATCTTCGTACTTACCGCCGCAGGATTCGCGACCGGACTGATCGGCCTCGCATTCATAGTCCCGGTGCTCGGTTACGCCACCTGGCATGCCTACCGGCAGACGATCCTTGTGAAGGATAAAGAATAGGTACCTTTTTGGCATGCCGCACATTCGATGCGGTGGCTTCGGGGCGCTGGTCGGATAGGCACCTGCCGGTCAGCGACCATGCAACTGCAAGTTTCCGGGGCACGCACTATCGGTCATCAAGTCCGGGCAACAGGAATCTTCTGCGCAAAGCATGCTTCGATGGCCGGGTGATTGCAGTGGACGATGATCCCTGGAAGACGGGTTTTTGCTGAAGCCCGATTCCGCTGCCAGGCCATTATCCGGGTGCCAGTGGGCTGTGCGCATGATCCGGTCTGCAGCGCGCCCCTGGCTGAGACTATCAACGCGGACCAGCGTGAAAGAACAGGCTTCAGACACACAGGTACCAGCAGGCAGGAAACTACGCGGGGTTATTGCTAAGATAGAAATCACAATGGCCGGGTACGGTGGCGCTGTCTTGTTTGTCCCGGTAACCGTGCCAGCCAATGCAGGCTATTCGGTACATCGCTTGCGGAGTGGGCATGATCAATGCTTGTCCGCTCATACATGAGTAATTACCGACCGTTACAACAAAGTATCAAGGAGGAAATATCCAGTGAAATACTATCGACGCATTCTGCTACTGGCGTTGTTTGTCCTGCCGGTGCTGCCTGGATGCGACTCATCCGACAACAACAATCCAAGCCCACCCTCTCCCGGTGCTGCCACTTTTGACAGTGCCGTTTTCGATCAATCTACCTGGAACTGATCTCATGAAACTCATAACCATCACAATCGAATCCTTGCTGGGCGCCGCCCTGCTCGCCGTGGTCGCTGCGCCTGCGCTGGCCGCGGTACCGCACATATTCGCCCCGGGCGATACCATCAGGGCGAGCGACATGAACGAAAACTTCGCTGCCCAGCAGGACGCGATCGACGCACTACAAACGGGTGTATGTCCGGCCAGCGCAGCTACGCGCTTTGTCGATAACGGCGACGGCACCATCTGCGATAGCAAGACCGGGCTGATGTGGGAGCAGAAGGACACCAGCGACGGCACACAGGATCTCGCCAACCCGCACGATGTGGACAACGTCTATACCTGGTCGAGTGCCGGCTCGTCCGCTGCGGACGGCACGATCTTCACCGACTTCCTGGCCCGGCTGAACAACACCGTTGCGGATCTTGCTACTGATGTGCCCTTTGCCGGTCACACGGACTGGCGCCTGCCCACCAGTGCGGAGCTGCAGACCCTGCTGCTGTTCCCCTACCTCTGCTCGGTCAGTCCCTGCATCGTCGACCCCATTTTCGTACCGACGCTGGCGGCCGCCTACTGGACCTCTACGTCATCCGCCAGCCTTGCGAGCCAGGCGTGGTTCGTTAACTTCGACGACAGCACCGTAAGCACCGGCACCAAGGTTAACCCCGCTCATGTACGTGCGGTGCGTGGTGGCCGCTAACCTGCAGTTAGCATTGTTTGTCGATTTGATGGTTGTTTGATCATGCCCGGTCCGGGGGCTTGCGCCCCCGGATGCTTGATTCTGCCGCCCACGAAGCATTTTATTCTCGAGCTGTCCGCACAAGGCATTTACACATCCATCTTTGATTTCCCGTATTCCGGCATCGCCGGTACCTTCACCGCCATCCTGGCAATAACGTGTCATGGCCGACAGGACATGCGCGCCAGAAAGTTTTTTGCGTGTGGTAATGCATGGCCAGCGACGATATCACTTGCAGCACAGCAAGTTGTGACCAACCCCGGCACTGCAAAAAAGACTGAAAGTAATTACGTTGCATTTTGAATGCGGTTTCGATTCGCATGGACAGATGCTGATTTATAGTTCTATTTATAAGTCTTATAAATCGAAACTATAAAACCATGTTATTATTTACTTACATTCCTGCAG
>CAJQOV010000093.1 GCA_905480065.1 uncultured Gammaproteobacteria bacterium
CCGGTCGATCCAGAAGTGCTGTTTTTTCCCCGCCATTTTTTTGCTCTGCCACGATCAGGATTGCCGGATGCTTCGTTGGTGTAATTTGCGAGCGTGTGCATCATAGTATTTTCTGTGTTCCATTTCATGTTGCCAACGAAATCAGCCAATCAGCCACACGCCCGGGGTCTTTCCCTGTCAGTGGCGTGTGGTTTTCCGGGAAATAATGATTCAGGGCTATGGCGCTATTATTTTGACGCATATATAATCAGTAGTTGATGAAATAATGATATACAGGCTAGGGTATGGAAATGAAAATCTGGAAAAAGCTGTTGATAATATTGATTTCTTTTGGGCTTTGGCTGCTGCTGGTGCCCTGGATCATGGGCTGGGCTGGAGATCATGGCCTGCTGGCGACGATTCAGTCACAGAAGATATCCATCCTGGTACGCTACCGCGAATTCCTGCAAGGGTTCCACGAACCTGTCACGCTGCTGATGGTCTTTACACCATGGTTGCTGTTCGCGGTCTTCCTGTTGTGGAAACGACTCAAGCCGGTCACCCCGATAATGGAGCGGGCAGTCAATCACGGCAAGCTCGATGAAATCAGTATGCTGATAGAAAAAGGTCAGGACATTAACGCGCCAACTGCCAGGGGGCAGACAGCGCTGCATCTCGCCGTACTGCGGGATGATGTTGATATGGTGAGTCTGTTGCTGGAAAACGGAGCTGATTTTGATGTGGAAGACGGCCAGACGATGATGGGTCCGCTGCTGACTGCCGCCGAGCGCGGGCAGCAAGATATCGTGGATTTACTGATACGTTTCGGTGCAGACATCAATGCAACAAACCCTGCAGGTGATACTCCACTGCACCTGGCGGCAGCGGCCGGAAATGTTTCTGCCGTCGAGGTGTTACTGAAATATCGGCCTGACGTGGATGCGCGTAATGATGCCGGCATGACCGCCATGCGGTTAGCCGAGCAACGCGGGCATGAGCGAGTTGCCGCGGTGATCCGCCACAGCATCAGCCAGCAATGGCCCTACCTGCAGCATTCGAATGGGTAAATTACCGGCATTGACACTTCAGGTGCTCGCGGTTTCTGCGGTATATTAGCCCGCATGAAAACGATCAAGGTTCTGTTTGTGTGCATGGGCAACATTTGCAGGTCGCCGACCGCGCACGGCGTGTTCGCAAAGTTGATACAGGAATATGAGTTATCCGGGCAGGTGCTCATCGATTCTGCGGGCACTCATGCCTACCACGTCGGCGAGGCCCCGGACGCCAGGGCCACTGCGGCGGCACTGCGCCGTGGTGTGGAGCTGGCCGGGCAACGCGCCCGACGTGTGAGCAGTACAGACTTCGAGGAATTCGATTATATACTCGCCATGGACGACGCCAATTATGCGGACCTGGCCGAGTTATGTGACACCCGGTACCGTTCCAGGTTGTACCGCTTCATGGATTTTGCACCGGAGCTTGCCATTGGCGAAGTGCCGGATCCGTACTATGGTGGTGCCGCGGGATTTGAGCGTGTGCTGGACCTGATCGAGGTTGCGGCAGCCGGGCTGCTGGCGGATATCCGCCAGCGCCACGCAATCTGAATCCTCGCTATTCGGCGGCTACCTTGCCCTTGTTGTCGGTGCCCGTGGCAGCCGCTGCAGAACTCTCCTGACGAGCTGGCGCTGGTGTCACCGGTGCCGGGTTCGACGTGGTATCCGTGCGCGGTGCCGGCGCCGGATTCTCCGGTGCAGGGGTATTGCCCGACGGGCTGGAACCGAGCGGCGCGCGGGGTTTGCTGTCTGCACGGTCTGGTGCCGCTTCCGACCCTTCCTTCACTGTGTTTTCGCCGCTGATTCCAGTGGCAGCTGCATTCTCGCTATCCGCTGCCCGGTTGCCGGTGTTGCGCCGCCGTCCACCACGCCGGCCACGACGCGAGCTGCGCCGTGGTTTCTCGACTGCCCCGTCTTCCTTGTCAGCCGTGATGGGCGCAGGACTTTCCTTGGCCGTTGCTGCGTCACCCGGCTGGGTGCTGACCTGCTCCTTTGGCGGCCTGGGCTGACGGCGTGGGCGATTGGCTGAACTACGTTCTTCCTGGCTGCGCCCGCTGCGTCGCCGGTTAGGGTTGCGATCGCGTGCCGGGCGCTGGTCAGCGGACTCTTTTTTGTCCTCTGGTGTCTGCTGCCGGGTTGTGCTGGATTCCTTGTCCCCCTCGGTGCCGAATAACGTGCCGATCACGCGCTTGATAAATCCGGGTTTGCTGGCCGCCACAGGTGCGTCCGCTGGCATCAGCGGAACCGGCGCGGATGCCGGTGCGGGGGCATGCGGGGCAACCGTGCGTACGGCAGGAATTTCCGCTTGCGGCCTGGATTCTTCCATCAGTGTTGACGGGGAAATTTCTTCGCGGGTCAGCGCGAGGTCATAACTGGCAGTGTGTCGTTCGCTGCCTGCGTCATCCACGCGGATACGTTGTACGTCGAAGTTCGGTGTTTCCAGGGCCGGGGTCGGTATCAGCATCACGGATATCTGGTGACGATTCTCCAGCTGGCTCAGCAATTCCCGCTTTTCGTTGAGCAGGTAAGTGCCGACATCTACCGGCACATGGGCAATCACGCGCTGGGTCTTTTCCTTCATGACCTCTTCTTCAATGACACGCAGAACCGACAGCGAGAGCGATTCAACGCCACGAATCGTGCCCTGGCCGGTACAGCGCGGGCAGACGATCTGGCTTGATTCGCCAAGTGACGGACGCAAACGCTGCCGTGACATCTCCAGCAGGCCGAAGCGGGATATGCGGCCAACCTGCACCCGGGCGCGATCCACTTTCAGCGCATCGCGCAGACGGTTTTCCACTTCCCGCAGATTGCGCGCCGGTTGCATGTCGATGAAGTCGATAACGATAAGCCCGCCCAGGTCGCGGATACGCAGCTGGCGTGCCACTTCGTCCGCGGCTTCGAGGTTGGTGTTCAGGGCGGTTTCCTCGATATCCCCACCCTTGGTGGCGCGTGCCGAGTTGACGTCGACGGCAATCAGGGCCTCGGTGTGATCAATCACCAGTGCGCCACCGGAGGGCAGGCGTACCTCGCGCCGGAACGCGGACTCGATCTGGGACTCGATCTGGTATCGGTTGAACAGCGGGATGGTTTCTTTATAGAGCTTGAGCTTGGGCAGGTTGTGTGGCATCACCCGCTCCATGAACTCGCGTGCCTGCTCGAATACTTCCGGGCTGTCGATGATGATTTCGGCAACATCATTGCGCAGATAGTCGCGCAGGGCCCGGATGATCACGTTGCTTTCCTGGTAAACCAGGAACGGGGCAGTGCGTTCGTCTGCGGCGGTCTTGATCACACCCCAGAGGTGCGTCAGGTAGTCCAGGTCCCACTGCAACTCCTCGCTGCTGCGGCCGATGCCAGCGGTACGCACGATCATGCCCATGTCTTCCGGGATGTTCATGGCGCTCATGGCCTCACGCACCAGGTCCCGGTCTTCACCCTGGATTCGGCGTGAAACACCGCCTGCACGCGGGTTGTTTGGCATCAATACCATGTAGCGACCGGCCAGGCTGATGAAAGTGGTCAGGGCGGCGCCCTTGTTGCCACGTTCTTCTTTTTCAACCTGTACCACCAGTTCCTGTCCCTCGCGCAGGGCATCCTTGATGCTTTGGCGTCCACTGGCCTGGCGTGCGGATTCGGTGAAGTAATTACGCGCGATTTCTTTCAGGGGCAGGAAGCCGTGACGGTTCCCTCCATAATCAACAAAGGCCGCTTCGAGGCTGGGCTCGATGCGGGTTATTTTTCCCTTGTAGACGTTGGATTTTTTCTGACCGCGGGAGGGGATCTCGATATCAAGGTCGTAGAGCTTCTGGCCGTCGACCATGGCGACACGCAACTCTTCCGGCTGCGTGGTGTTGATTAGCATTCTTTTCATATTGTGGGTCTCTCGTACGCTCGACCTGGTGCCGCAATCCGCCGGTTTGCTTGCAGGGAACCGTCATTGCGAGCAGCCGGCCGGAACGGGTCAGATAACCCGTGAGCAGGACAAGGCAATACACGGCCATCAGCAAAGGCAGCAGTGGGTGAAGCATGGGAGCGATTGTCATTAAGATAGTTGCTTGTTTTTTAATTGACTGAATTGCATGGAGAATGTTGGTGCTACCTGCGGCCAACATCTCCCCGGTAAATTGGTTTGTCTCGGGAAATCCTGAGCATTCTCAATGTGCTTCAGGTCTTGCGCCGAGGCTGCACTATAACAACGTTGTGGTATTCCCGCAAACAAACTGATTCCATACAAGTCAATGAAAACCGGTACAATCGCGGTCCTTGTACAAGGGGCGTCAGGCCCGGCCGGATACATGAAGCCGACTTCTACAGAATCCTCCTCGCAGGTTCGCCTGGTTAGCGTCAGCGCAGACGAGGCGGGGCAACGCATCGACAATTTTCTGGCGCGTCACCTCAAGGGTGTGCCCAAGAGTCACATCTACCGCATCCTGCGGCGCGGTGAGGTACGTGTGAACAGTGGCCGTATCCAGGCGCGATACAAGCTCTGTGCCGGTGACAACGTGCGCATACCACCGGTACGGGTGGCAGCCCCAGATTCCTTGCCAGGGGAAGGGCGTGCGCGCAGCCTGGCGCCTTGCATCCTGTTCGAGAACGAACGTTGCCTGGTGCTCAACAAGCCGGCCGGCATAGCGGTACACGGTGGCAGTGGTGTCAGCCAGGGGATTATCGAAATGCTCCGGGCCGAGCGTCCGGATGCCAGTTATCTCGAACTGGCGCACCGGCTGGACCGGGATACCTCCGGGTGTCTCGTGATCGCGCTACGGCGCAGTTTCCTGCGGTCATTTCACGAACAGTTACGTGCAGGCCAGGTTCGCAAGCACTACCTTGCGTTGCTGGCAGGGGGATGGTCCGGTGGGCAGCGCGTAGTGGATGTCGCGCTGCGCAAGAACCAGGTACAGGGTGGAGAGCGTATCGTGCGCGTGGACGAAACCGGCAAGGACGCGCTCAGTGTGTTCACCCCGGTCAGTCGTTTTCCGCAAGCCACGCTGGTCGAAGTGGAGCTCAAGACCGGCCGCACCCACCAGATCCGGGTCCATGCGGCGCATATCGGACACCCGCTGGCCGGTGACAGCAAGTACGGGGATCGCGAATTTAACCGGAAGATGCGTGATCTAGGCCTGCGGCGGATGTTCCTGCATGCGCACCTGCTGGAATTCCATGACCCGGGCAGTGCGGAGGCGATTCATATCAGCGCCCCGTTGGACGATACATTACGATCTGTTATCGACCGGCTGGAATCACCATAATAGGCACTTTCAATTCAAGGTATATGTAGTACTTGCCATGGAAATTTCAGCACGTATCCGCTTCATTGTGTTCGACTGGGATGGAACCCTGATGGATTCCGAGTCCCAGATCGTGTCCTGTCTGCATGGTGCAATCGCCGATCTAGGCCTGGCACCACTGTCCGACGACACGGTTAAAAATGTTATTGGGCTCGGCTTGCGTGAAGCGATTGATATGCTGGTGCCCGGGCAGGATGACAAATTCCGGAGTGCCTTCGTGGCAGCCTACCGCAAGCACTGGGTCAGTCATGAGGGCTCTGACCTGTTTGGCGGGGCACGCGAAGTGCTGGATTTGCTGAGGGAACAGAATTTTCTGCTTGCTGTCGCGACCGGCAAGGCGCGCAATGGCCTGATCCGCGTGCTTGAGCAGACCGGGCTGACCGGCTACTTCGACGCTACCCGTTGCGCCGATGAAACGCTGTCCAAGCCGCACCCGCAGATGTTGCAGGAATTAATGCAACAGGTCGGGGTCGCCGGGCAGCACACCCTCATGGTCGGTGATACCGAATACGATATGGAAATGGCTACCCAGGCCGGCGCCGGCAAGGTGGCGGTATGCTCCGGGGTTCACTCGGCAGAGCGCTTGCAGCGCCATGCGCCGCTGGTGTGTCTTGATGATGTTACTGCCATGCCGGAGTGGATGGACCAGGCAGGACTGATGCAAATTATCCGGAATAACCCACAGCAGGTGAGCAAATGACAGACAGGAATTCCGTTGACGGCAAGCAGGACATTCAGGATGACAGCTGGCACAAGGAAGTAGTGAATCGCCTGGTTTTTGCCGCAGTAACAGAACAGCGGCGTGCGCGGCGCTGGAATATCTTCTTCAAGTGTTTGCTGGGACTCTACCTGGTGGCATTGCTGATTTTGTATCTGCCACAGGACTGGTCAGACCTGCCAAAGCCGGGTGAAAAACACACCGCGATGGTGGAACTGAGCGGGGTGATATCGGATACCACGGAGGCCAGCGCGGATACGGTAATTGGCGGCCTGCGTGATGCCTTTGACGACGAAAACACCAAGGGTGTGATACTGCGTGCCAACTCGCCGGGTGGCAGCCCGGTACAGTCATCATACATTTCTCGTGAAATCAAACGACTGCGCGAGCTGCACCCGGATATCAAATTGTATGCAGTGGTAACCGATGTGTGCGCCTCGGGTTGCTACTATGTCATCTCCGCTGCCGACGAGATCTATGTGGACGATGCCAGTATTGTCGGATCAATCGGCGTACGCATGGACAGCTTTGGTTTCGTGGACACGATGAAAATACTGGGTGTCGAGCGACGCCTTTATACGGCGGGAGAAAACAAGGGTTTCCTGGATCCGTTTACACCGAGCAAGCAATCCGATGTGGAGCACGTAAATATCTTGTTAAGCGAGATACACGAGCAATTCAAGCAGGCCGTGGAGGATGGTCGTGGTGAGCGGATCAAGAACAGCCCGCAGCTGTTCAGTGGTTTGGTCTGGACCGGCCAGGAGAGCGTCACCATGGGGCTTGCTGACCACACCGGCAGTGCCGGCTATGTGGCCCGCGAGGTGATCGGTGCCGAAGATATCGTCGATTTTACGCAGAAACCCGACCTGCTGAAACGCATCACGGATCGCATTGGTGTTGCCATGGCGCGGGCAACCGCCGAGTTGCTGCTGAGCGGGCAGGGGCAGGTCAGGTAGGCGGAGGCTGGGCGGAATGCAAAGAACAAGCTTGCGCAGAGCCGCAACGGCGTGAAGATAACTCAAAAGACCCGCCACAGAGGACACAGAGGACACAGAGGACACAGAGAAAAGATTTTGTAAATATGGATCACCAGATCTATTGCGTGAGGATGCCGCAATTCGGTCAGGCCTGAACTCGATTTATTTCTGATTTTTTGTTTCTCTATGCCCTCTGTGGCGATTTGCCTGTCTTGCTGCGCCTTTGCGACCTGGTGCGAGGTATCGCTAGGGCAAGACGAGGCCCTCATTGGCAAGCATGCTGGTCAGCCGGATCAGCGGCAGCCCGATCAGTGCGGTCGGGTCTTCGCCTTCCATGCGTTCGAACAGGGTGATACCCAGCCCTTCCGACTTGAAGCTGCCGGCACAGTTGTAGGGTTGCTCGGCGCGCAGGTAGCGCTCAATCTGCTCCCCGGCCAGGTTGCGGAACTGCACATGGAAGGGAACCATGTCGACCTGCAGCCCGCCGCTTGCGCTGTTCAGCAGGCATATGCCGGTGTAGAAGCTGACACGCTTGCCGGATAAAAATGCCAGTTGAGCAACGGCATTTTCATAAGTACCCGGCTTGCCGAGGATGTCGTTGCCAGTGCTGGCGACCTGGTCGGAGCCGTTGATCAGTCCCTGCCGTGCTGCGCCGACTGCCTGTGCTTTCAGCTGTGCAAGGCGCTGTACCAGTGCCGGTGGCGTCTCACCGTCCTGTGCGGTTTCGTCTGCATCCGGTGCCACGGTGTCAAATGGCAGCCCCAGACGTTGCAGCAGCTGTTTCCGGAATGGTGACGTGGAGGCGAGAACCAGTGGCAGATGGGAGGTAGTGGAAATCATCTGCGCGTCACTCAGTTTTCAGACACGATTTCGATCAGGGTCTCATCCGGGTTTACGCTGTCACCCTTGGTAACGTGGATGGCCGTAACTCGTCCGGCAACCGGTGACTGGATTTCCGTTTCCATCTTCATGGCTTCAGTAATCAGCAGCGGAGTGCCCGCACAGATCAGATCGCCGGTGACGACCAGAATCTCGACGATGGTGCCCGGCATCGAGGTGGTCACATGACCCGGATGGGTGGCGCGCGGACGCCTGCTGCCGGTGCGCGAGATATCCTGCTCGGCACTTCCGGCCGGCAACTCGTCGAGAATTTCCACCAGCACTTCTTCCGGCACACCGTCTACCGTCATGTAGAACGGACGGTTATCCAGGGTGCGGTGCCCGGTCCCGGTAATCCGGATGTGATAGGGCTCCCCATGCAGGGTTACGTTGAACTCGGTAGGCCGCGAACGACGCTCTTCCTGGCCACTGGACGGTGATTCCAGAGTTTCCGGTGTGAGCGTTCCCTGTCTGCGATGTTGAAGAAAATCCTTGCCGATATCCGGGAACATGGCATAGGTCAGCACATCTTCCTCGCAGCTGGCCAGCACGCCAATGACCTCGCGCAGACGCCCCATTTCGGGCGACAACAAATCCGCGGGGCGAACATCGATGGTCTGTTCGGTACCAATGGCATTGCGGCGCACAGTCTCGTCCAGTTCGGCGGGAGCCCGGCCATACTTGCCCTGCAGATAGAGTTTCACCTCATTGGTAATGGTCTTGTAACGCTGGCCGGTCAGGACATTGAGGACTGCCTGGGTGCCGATGATCTGTGAAGTCGGTGTGACCAGTGGCGGATAGCCGAGATCCTTGCGGACTGCTGGTATTTCGTGAAATACCTCGTCTAGCCGGTCCAGTGCGCCCTGTTCGCGCAATTGTGTATACAGGTTTGAAATCATGCCGCCCGGCACCTGGTTGACCTGGACCCGGGTATCCGGGTCGTGGAATTCGCCCTCGAACTGGTGATATTTCTTGCGCACGGTGCGGAAATACAGGCCGATGACCTGTAGCGCCTCCAGATCCAGTCCGGTGTCATAGGGGGTGTCGCGCAGTGCGGCGACCAGACTTTCCGTGGCCGCGTGGCTGGTGCTGCCGGAAAACGAAGAAATTGCCGTATCAATGTGTTCGCAGCCGTTCTCGATGGCCTTCAGCAGGCACATTTCGGCAATACCTGCGGTGGCATGACAGTGCAGGTGCAGTGGTAGCCGGGTGGCCTTGCGAATAGCGCTTACCAGATCTGCTGTCACCATTGGTGTCAGCAGGCCGGCCATGTCCTTGATGGCTATGCTGTTACAACCCATATCCTGCAGTACACAGGCCATATCAACGAAGTTCTGTGTGCTGTGCACCGGACTGGTGGTGTAACAGATCGTACCCTGGGCATGCTTGCCGGCCTGTTTAACTGCCTCGATGGAGGTTTGCAGGTTGCGTGTATCGTTGAGTGCATCGAAGATGCGAAAAACATCGATGCCATTCTCGGCGGCGCGTGCGACGAAGGCGCGTACCACGTCGTCGGAATAGTGGCGGTAGCCGAGCAGATTCTGGCCGCGCAACAGCATTTGCAGGCGCGTGTTCGGCAATGCGGCGCGCAGTTCGCGCAAGCGTTGCCAGGGGTCCTCCTTGAGGTAGCGCAGGCAGGCATCGAAGGTGGCGCCGCCCCAGACCTCCAGCGACCAGTATCCGATACGATCGAGCTGTTCGCAGATCGGCAGCATGTCACTGGTGCGCATGCGGGTCGCAATCAGCGACTGGTGTGCATCGCGCAAAATGACGTCTGTGATATGTACGCCTGGCATGTGTATGCTTCCTGCGAAGGACCTACAACCCCAGATGTGCTGATACGGCAGCGGCCAGTGCTGCGGTCAACTCACGGGTCGGTCGACTGGTGGTGTAGCGTACCAGTTCCGGATGATCTTCAACAAACCCGGTGTCGAAATCTCCGGCCCGGAAAGCCGGCACCTTGAGCAGTTCCAGGTAGTAGGGGATTGTAGTCCTGACGCCATATACCCCGGTGTCCTGCAGGGCACGGCTGGCACGATTCAGCAGCTCCGGCCAGGTGAGTGCCCAAACCGTCAGCTTCGCGCACATGGAATCATAATAAGGCGGAATTTCGTATCCCGTGTATATGGCGGCATCGGTTCGTACGCCCGGGCCGCCTGGTGCGAAATAGCGGGTAATGCGTCCAAAGCTGGGCAGAAAGTCGTTTTTGGGATCTTCTGCATTGATGCGCAGCTCCATTGCATAGCCACGCAGGCTGATTTCGTGTTGCGCGTAACTCAGGGGCAGTCCGCTGGCAATCCGGATCTGCTCACGCACGATATCAATGCCGGTGATATTTTCGGTAATGGTATGTTCGACCTGGATGCGCGTGTTCATCTCCATGAAGTAAAAACTGCCATCCGCATCAAGCAGGAATTCGACCGTGCCGGCATTTTCATAAGTGACCGCACGGGCTGCACGTACCGCCATGGTCCCCAGCCATTGCCGTTGCTGCTCGTTAATTTGCGGCGAGGGGGCTATCTCGATCAGCTTCTGGTGACGGCGTTGTATCGAGCAATCACGCTCAAACAGGTGCACGGTGTTGCCATGCCGGTCAGCCAGGATCTGGACCTCGATATGCCGCGGGCGATCGATGCATTTTTCCAGAAATATGTCTGCCGATCCGAACGCCTTGGTCGCTTCTGACAGGACGCGGTCGTAATAGCGGCGTAGCTCGGTTTCATTGTTGCAGCGCCGGATTCCGCGTCCACCGCCGCCGGAAGTGGCTTTCAGCATGACCGGGTAACCGATGTTTCCTGCCAGCGCCACGGCTTCTTCCAGGCTGCCCAGGTTGCCATCGCTGCCGGGTACCACCGGTATCCCGGCTGCCTGCATGGCGCGGCGAGCCTCGACCTTGTTGCCCATGCGGCGTATTACGTCCGCGTCCGGGCCGATGAAACGTATCTGGCGTTGCTGGCAGATTTCCGCCAGCAGCGGGTTTTCCGAGAGAAAGCCATAACCCGGGTGCAGGGCATCGCAACCTGTGGCAACCGCGAGATTGACGATCCGGTGGGCGTTCAGGTAGCCGGCAATCGACTCGGGTCCAATGTTATGGGCCTCGTCGGCTTTCTTGACATGCAGTGCGTGGCGGTCCGCATCGGCATAAATAGCCACTGACGTGATGCCGGCCTCGGCGCAGGCGCGGATGATCCGAACGGCAATCTCGCCACGGTTGGCGATAAGTATTTTTTTGATCACGTTCGGTACCGGGCTGGTGGGCAGGTCAGATCCAGGATCTGGAATTATGCTCAATTTAAGTACGGGTTTTGTGGATACCTGTCAATAGCCAGGTGCTCCGCAAGGGAGCGGAAAAATCCCGGCAATTCAGTGATTCTGCTTTGACAGGGGGCGGGGCCATGGATAGTATAAGCGGGTTATGATAGACCGCTTGCCAGATCGGCTGGATTTGCTGGCAACTGCAGATGCAGGCCGGGTGTTGCGTGGGCGCATGAAGTTGTCTGCAATGCCGCGCCTGTTGCCTGCGCTGACATCTTCAGATGGCGATTTGCAAGTGAGTCTGGAACTCGGCAAGGATCCGGATGGTACCCGGTATCTGCGCGGCACGATACAGGGTGATGTGCAGTTGCAGTGTCAGCGTTGCCTCGAACCCATGACCCTGTCACTGGATCTCGGCTTCTGCCTCGGTATCGTACGCGAACTGGAGGCCATCCATGCGCTGCACGAGCGTTATGACCCGGTACTGGTCAGCGCAGAGCCAACGAGTCTGGCGGATATCGTGACCGATGAGGTGCTGCTGGCGTTACCACTGGTGCCGGCACATGCTGACAACGGCAAGTGCCATGCGTTTGTTCAGGATTACAAGCCGCCGCAGCCGGAACAGCGGGATGGCCCGTTTGCCGCACTGGCAGAATTGAAACAGAAACCGTAGTAGAGGAGTAGCAAGCATGGCCGTTCAGCAAAATCGCAAAACGCCGTCGAAGCGCGGTATGCGCCGTTCACATGACAAGTTGACTGCAAAAACATTGTCGATAGAACCGACCACCGGTGAGACCCACCTGCGCCACCACATCAGCGCCGATGGATTCTATCGTGGCCGCAAGGTGATCGACAAAACGCAGGACTGATTGCCGTCCTGATAATAATGTGCACCTGCGCGGGTAGCTGCTGCTCTCCCGGTGCACTTGCAACTGGTCCAGGTGCCCGCACCTGTGTGGTCTGACTGCATGGCATGAACAAGCCGGTAACGATTGCGCTGGACGCAATGGGTGGTGACGTGGGTTGCGCGGTCGTCGTGCCTGCTGCCTTGCATGCGTTAACGGGATATCCCGACCTGCAGATTATCCTGGTCGGAGATGAGGCATCCATAACGGCCGAACTGGAACGCCACTCCGCTGTTCCCGTTGAAAGGCTGAAAACCCGGCACGCCAGCCAGACAGTAATGATGGACGAAGCACCGTCCAGCGCATTACGCAACAAGAAGGACTCTTCCATGCGGGTTGCCCTGAACCTGGTCAGGGAAGGAATTGCCGACGCCTGTGTCAGTGCTGGAAATACCGGTGCCCTCATGGCTACCTCCCGGTTTGTACTGAAGATGTTGCCCGGGATTGACCGTCCTGCAATCTGTACGCGGTTGCCTACCCAGCGCACCCATACCTGGATGCTTGATCTCGGGGCAAACGTGGAATGTGAAGCCGAACACCTGTTCCAGTTCGCTATCATGGGGTCGGTACTTGCGCAGTCCTTGGATGGTACGGCGCGTCCGGCAATCGGTGTGCTGAATATCGGCGAGGAGGAAATGAAGGGCAATGAACAGGTCAAGGCAGCGGCGAAGCTGATTGCCGAAAGCCATCTCAACTATGGCGGTTTTGCCGAGGGCGATGATATTTACAAGGGCCAGTTCGACGTGATCGTCTGTGATGGTTTTGTCGGCAATATCTCGCTCAAGACCAGCGAAGGCGTGGCGAAAATGATCGCTACCTTCATCAGGGAAGAATTCAATCGTAATTTGCTGACCAGGCTGGCGGCGCTGGTCGCCATGCCGGTACTCAAGGCATTTCGCCGCCGTATCGATCCACGGTTATATAATGGCGCCAGCCTGCTGGGTCTTGGTGGTATCGTGATCAAGAGTCATGGCGGAGCCGATGCGCTGGCCTTTGCCAACGCCATCAAGGTTGCAGTACTGGAAGTACGCGAGGGCGTACCGGATCGGATCCGGGCGCAGCTGGGTTCCTGGCAGGAGAGCAGACAGACGCAATGAAATATTCACGCATTATCGGTACTGGCAGCTATCTGCCCGAGAAGATCCTGTCCAATCATGATCTGGAAAAGATCATGGATACCTCTGACAGCTGGATCCGCGAGCGAACAGGTATCAGCAAGCGTCATATTGCCGCGGGTGATGAAACCACCTGTGACCTTGCCGAGATCGCTGCCACGCGCGCGATGGAGGCGGCCGGAAAAACTCCCCGCCAGATCGACCTGATCGTATTTGCCACTACCACGCCGGACCGGATATTCCCGAGTACTGCCTGCCTGCTGCAGCAGCGCCTGGATATTCATGGCACAGCCGCATTTGACATACAGGCGGTGTGTACCGGATTTATCTACGCGCTTGGTGTTGCGGATAATTTCATCAAGTGTGGTGCTGCAAAGTGTGCGCTGGTGGTGGGTGCCGAAACGCTGTCACGAATTGTGAACTGGAATGACCGCGGTACCGCGATCCTGTTTGGTGACGGCGCGGGTGCCGTGGTGCTGGAGGCCAGTGACGAGCCGGGAATCCTGTCCACGCATTTGCATGCCGATGGCAGCTATGAACACCTGCTTACCGTGCCGAGCGGCATCTCGCAGGGATACGAGCATGTCCAGGCCGGTGAGGCCTATATACAGATGCAGGGCAATGAAGTTTTCAAGATGGCAGTCAATACGCTCGGTCGAATTGTGGATGAAACACTGGCGGCGAACAACATGAGCAAGTCCGACGTCAACTGGCTGATTCCGCACCAGGCCAATATTCGTATTATCCAGGCAACTGCCAAGAAACTGAAAATGAACATGGACCATGTTGTCGTTACCGTTGACGAGCATGGCAATACCTCTGCGGCGTCGGTGCCGCTGGCGCTGGATACCGCAATCCGCGACGGGCGCATACAACGCGGCGAAGTGTTGCTGCTGGAGGCCTTCGGTGGCGGTTTCACCTGGGGCTCGGCGCTGGTTCGCTACTAGTGCCGGAGCATCCGGATTGCACAGCCCAATGCTGCTGACTTGAGTAACCCTGAAAATTCATGAATACAATCAACAACAACCTGGCAATCGTATTTCCCGGGCAGGGTTCGCAGTCAATCGGCATGCTTGCCGAACTGGCGCTGGCCTGCCCGCAAGTCAACGCAACCTTTGCCGAGGCCAGTAGTGTGCTGGGTTATGACCTCTGGCAACTGGTGCAGGGCGGTCCGGAAGAGACGCTGAACCAGACTGATCATACGCAGCCGGCCATGCTTGCTGCCGGTGTCGCAGTGTGGCGTATCTGGTGCGAGCGCGGTGGCGCATTGCCGTCCCTGATGGCGGGGCACAGCCTGGGCGAATACACTGCGCTGGTGTGTGCCGGGGCGCTGGACTTTACGGAAGCAGTAGCCCTCGTTGCGGAACGTGGACGTTGTATGCAATCAGCAGTACCGGCCGGGGTTGGCGCCATGGCGGCCATCCTGGGCCTCGATGATGATGTGGTCGTTAGCATTTGTGCGCAATCAGCCAATGGCGAGACCGTCAGTCCGGTTAATTTCAATTCACCCGGACAGGTGGTGATCGCGGGACACGCGGTTGCGGTTGAACGTGCGGTGGCGGCGGCGAAGGCCGCAGGTGCCAGGCGAGCGGTTATCTTGCCGGTGAGCGTTCCTTCCCACTGCAGTTTGATGGAACCTGCAGCCCGGCAGTTTGCAGGGCACCTGGCACAGATGAATATCAAACCTCCTGCCATCCCGGTGCTGCAGAATGTGGATGCCGCTGCGCATGAACAACCGCAGTCAATCCGCGACAATCTGGAACGGCAACTGTACAGCCCGGTACAGTGGGTGCGCACCATCCAGGTGATGGTGGGACAGGGCATAACCAGGATTATCGAGGCCGGCCCTGGCAAGGTGCTGGTTGGTCTCAACAAGCGTATCGACAAGAATATCAGCCATGCTGCGGTGCTCGATCCGGGAACGCTTGATGCCGCGCTGGCTGAAAATGACTAGGGAGGCGGAGATGTCTTTTGATAATGAAATCGCGCTGGTGACCGGTGCCAGCCGGGGAATCGGCAAGGCGATTGCGGAAGTACTGGGGAAACGCGGTGCTATCGTAATCGGTACTGCCACCACTGAAACAGGTGCGCTGGCCATTACCGATGCACTGAAAGCGGCCGGTGCCAGGGGGCAAGGCATGGTATTGAACGTTACCGATCCGGAATCCATTGCCAACCTGATCAGGGAAGTCACCGCGCAATACGGTGCGCCAGGCATTCTGGTCAACAACGCCGGCATCACCCGTGACAATTTACTCATGCGCATGAAGGACGAGGAATGGGATGACGTGATCAATACCAATTTGACCTCGGCGTTTCGCATGAGTCGCGCTGTCCTGAAGGGAATGATAAAAGCCAGGCACGGCCGTATCATCATGATCTCGTCCGTGATTGGCGCAACCGGTAACCCCGGCCAGGCCAACTATGCCGCCACCAAGGCCGGCGTGATTGGTTTTGCGAAATCTCTGGCCAGGGAGATCGGCTCGCGCGGCATCACCGTGAACGCAGTGGCGCCGGGCTTTATCGATACCGATATGACGCGAGCCTTGCCGGAAGAGCAACGCGCCGCACTGCTGGGACAGATCGCGCTGGGCAGGCTGGGTGAGGTAACTGATATTGCCAACACCGTTGCATTTCTTGCGTCCAGTGATGCCGGATATATCACCGGTGAGACCATTCATGTGAATGGCGGGATGTACATGCATTAGCGGGTGTTTGTATGCAGGGCAAATAAGCAGTTGTTAATTATACGAAAAAATAACCCGAATTGCGGTATGACAGGGTCGTGAACGGGTACAAGGTAATGCGCGCCGGGGATATCAGGCATTCGACTTGTAACTTGCTGCGGCCATTCACTACAATAGCCGCGCGGCCTCGGCTGCGCTCCTTTAAACCGAGAGGAATAACCTGAAATGAGTACGATAGATGAACGCGTCAAGAAGATTGTCGTAGAACAACTGGGGGTCAAGGAAGAGGAGGTGAATGACAACTCTTCTTTCGTTGATGATCTTGGCGCAGATTCTCTGGATACCGTCGAACTGGTTATGGCGCTGGAAGAGGAATTCGAGTGCGAGATACCTGATGAGGATGCCGAAAAAATCACCACTGTCCAGCAGGCGATTGACTACGTTAACGCGCATCTGGGTTAAGTGATGCCACAGATTCTCCGGCCGCGCCATTATCATGGGTGCGGCCTTTTGTTTTCAGCAGTAATGTAAGTAAATCAGGTCGATCACGGGGGTTCCGTTTTGTCCAAAAGACGAGTGGTGGTAACCGGCCTCGGTATCATTTCACCGGTTGGCAATAACGTAGCTCTGGCCTGGGAAAATATTCGCGCGGGCAATAGCGGTATCGGCCCAATCAACAATTTCGATGTCAGTGATTTCCCGGTGCGCTTCGGCGGTGAAGTGCGCGACTTCGATGCCACAGAATATATCAACAGCAAGGATGCGCGCCGGATGGGCGCGTTCATTCATTACGGGATTGCTGCCGCCAGCCAGGCGATTCGTGATTCCGGCATCGAGATAACACCGGGTAATGCAGCTCGTGCCGGAGTGGCAATCGGCTCGGGTATCGGCGGACTGCATGGTATCGAGATGGCCTACCAGAATTTCCTCGATGGCGGTCCACGCAAGATTTCGCCGTTTTTCGTGCCCGGCAATATCATCAACATGATTGCCGGAAATCTGTCCATCATGTATGGCATGAAGGGACCGAACATCGCCATCGTAACAGCCTGTACCACATCCACGCACAACATCGGTATGGCAGCACGTACCATCGCCTATAATGACGCAGACATCATGGTGGCCGGAGGGGCTGAAATGACCACCTGTCCGACCGGTATCGGTGGTTTTGCCGCAGCCCGCGCGCTATCAACACGCAACGAGGATCCGGCTGCTGCCAGCCGGCCGTGGGACGCGGACCGTGACGGCTTCGTGCTGAGCGATGGAGCCGGTATCCTGGTGCTGGAGGAATACGAGTACGCACGCAAGCGCGGTGCGGAAATTTATTGCGAGATCGTCGGATTCGGCATGAGTGGCGATGCCTTTCACATGACCCAGCCATCCGAGGGCGGTGAAGGTCCGTCACAGTGTATGGATTCCGCACTGCGCGATGCGGGGCTTAACCACAGTGATGTTGATTACATCAATGCACACGGCACATCCACACCGGCCGGCGATGTCGCCGAGACGCATGCCATCAAGCGATCATTCGGCGATCTGGCCGGCAAGCTCGCCGTGAGCTCGACCAAATCCATGACCGGACATTTACTCGGTGCTGCCGGTGGCGTAGAAGCGGTATTCACCGCGCTGGCGCTGCGCGACCAGGTTGCGCCGCCCACCATTAACCTTGAAAACCCGGACCCGGAATGTGATCTCGATTATGTCCCGAATACGGCACGTGAGATGAAGATTGATGTCGCCATGTCCAATTCATTCGGGTTTGGCGGCACCAATGGAACGCTGGTGTTCCGCCGCCTGAGGGACTGACACTCGGCTTCACTCTCCCGTGGGAGCGCCTCGCAGGCGAGCACTGTCCCGGACCGGCGTCTGTCAGGCGCTCTTGCGAGTATTTATCATTACCGATCAGCGGAGCAGTTTGACAAATGACGTCAGTCGTCAGGCACATCAAGGCGATCGACCTGCTTGCTCTGCACCGTTTCCAACCGGCACGCTATCCGCACCTGCTGCAGAGTACCGCGCACGGCAGCCATGACATCCTGTTTGCCGGCCCGGGTGAAAGCCTGGTACTCCATGCCGATGGCCGTCTTGACGGCCCCTGTGCGCGTGCCGACCGCGACTTCCTGCGCAGTCTCGACGACTGGTTTGCTGCCGAATCAAGCGCATCCGGTCCGGATGAATTGCCATTTTCCGGTGGCTGGTTTGTTTACCTGGGCTATGAACTGGCAGCGCAGGTTGAACCAGGGCTGCGTATGCCGCTTGCTGAAACCGGGTTGCCGGTCGCTTTTGCCACGCGCTTTCCAGCCGCCGTGATCCATGACCACAATGCAGGCCGATTCCAGGTCGTTGTCGAGGCCGGGCAGGAAAACCTGCTGCAGCAGATCGCGCAGGATATTGAACAGTTGCCAGCGTTGCCGGATTCGAGCCAGCAGGTTATTGCCTTCTCCTCGATATGCGAGGACGAACCACAACGGTTTCTGGATGCCGTGGCACGCATTCATGCCTATATCGTCGAAGGTGATGTTTTTCAGGTAAACCTGTCCCGTTGCTGGAACCTGCAACTGGAACGAGTGGCGGATCCGGCCGTGCTGTTCGCGGGTCTGCGTATCCATAATCCATCGCCATTCAGCGGGCTGGCGACCTGGCAGGGTACCGCCATTATCAGCTCATCACCGGAACGGCTGGTGTCGGTCCGCAATGGCCGCGCAGAAACCCGTCCAATTGCAGGCACACGTCCGCGCGGACATGCTGCGACAGCAGATCGCGCCTATTCCGATGAGTTGCTGGCCAATCACAAGGAACGTGCCGAGCACATCATGCTTATCGACCTCGAGCGCAATGATCTCGGCAGGATATGCGTGCCGGGTAGCATTGAAGTCAATGAACTGATGGTGCTGGAATCCTATGCGCACGTGCATCACATTGTTTCGAATGTGCGTGGAACATTGCGTGAACAGATTACGCCAGGGGCAGTGTTGCGTGCGATGTTTCCAGGGGGGACGATTACCGGGTGTCCCAAGGTGCGCTGCAT
>CAJQOV010000094.1 GCA_905480065.1 uncultured Gammaproteobacteria bacterium
TGGATGCACTTCAGGCCGGCTTCGATGATCGGCCACTTGGAGGAGTCGATCATGATCGGCACGCGCGAAATGTCCGGTTCCGCCGCAACCAGGTTCAGGAAGCGCACCATGGCCTGCTGTGATTCCAGCATGCCTTCATCCATGTTGATATCGATGATCTGTGCGCCGTTCTCGACCTGCTGACGCGCCACTTCCAGCGCGGCGTCGTAGTCGCCGTTCATGATCAGGCGCTTGAAGACGGCAGAGCCGGTGACATTGGTGCGTTCGCCGACGTTGACGAACAACGAGTCCGGTCCGATGTTGCACGGCTCCAGGCCGGACAGGCGGCACTGTGGCTCGATAGCGGGAAGCTTGCGCGGCGGATGCTGGCTGACCGCCGCGACGATGGCACGGATGTGATCCGGTGTCGTACCGCAACAGCCGCCGATAATGTTGAGGAAACCTTCCCGGGCCCAGTCGGCAAGTTCCTTTGCCATGCGTTGCGGGCTTTCGTCGTATTCGCCGAATTCATTCGGCAGGCCGGCGTTGGGATGGGCCGACACGTGGGTTTCGGAGATGCGTGACAGCTCTTCTACATACTGACGCAGCTGGTCGGCGCCGAGTGCACAGTTAAGACCGATGGATACCGGCCGCGCGTGGCGCAGTGAGTTATAGAACGCCTCGGTGACCTGCCCGGTAAGGGTGCGGCCGGACTGGTCGGTAATGGTGCCGGAGATCATCACCGGCAGGCGCTGTCCGGTTTGCTCGAAGAACTGTTCCACGGCAAATACTGCAGCCTTGGCATTGAGCGTGTCGAAGATGGTCTCGATCAGCAGGATGTCAACACCGCCCTCGACCAGCCCGCGCGTGGATTCCAGGTAGGCATCGACCAGTGTATCGAAGCTGATGTTGCGAAATCCGGGATCGTTTACGTCCGGCGAGATCGATGCGGTGCGGTTGGTCGGACCGAGCACACCGGCCACGAAGCGCGGTTTGTCCGGGTTCTGCTGTGTGACTTCGTCGGCGATCGAGCGCGCGAGTTTTGCCGCCGCTACATTGATCTCGAACGCCAGTTCCTGCATGCCGTAATCGGCCATCGCCACGCGCGTGGCATTGAAGGTGTTGGTTTCCAGGATGTCTGCGCCGGCCTCGAGGTACTGGCGGTGAATGTCCGCGATGATGTGTGGTTGGGTAATGGCCAGCAGGTCATTGTTGCCCTTGAGATCGCTGGGCCAGTCGGCAAAGCGTTCCCCACGGTAGTCGGCCTCGCCCAGTTTGTGGCGCTGGATCATGGTGCCCATGGCGCCATCCAGGAACAGGATGCGCTTGGCCAGCAGGTCAGTGAATTTGGTCATGGTCGGTGGCGGTTGTTCCGAAAACTTGACAGTCTAGCATGGGAAGCATTGTTAATTGCATGAAACATAACCGAATATTGTCGTGTGCGAGCAATCCGCCCTGTGCGCCTGACTGTCCGTGAGACACAAAATAATGGGGTATGGACGATACCAAAATACTACATCTGGTATTATAATCACGCGCGCTTGGGAAGAAGCGCTTTTTTTCCTAGAATCAAGGGTAAAGCACACCCGGAGCAGCAGTTGATGAAGCAGAAGTGCGCAATGGCGGTTTTGATGTTTGCCCTGGCTGCGCCGCTGCCTGCAGCAGCTGCAGATGGTGCTGACAGCATGTTCGGCCTGATGTTCCGGATGATGCTGACCATGATGAATGTCATGTCGGGTGCAATGCTCGGCAACAACAATAATCTCGGCAGTAATTTCGGCAACGGTCTGGGTGGGTTGAATTCTTTCAACCTGGGCATGACCGCCTTGCCGATGATGTCCGGCATGTCTCCCTGGTCGGGCATGTCGCCGTGGTCGGGGATGTCGCAGGGCTCGGGGATGTCGCCCTGGTCGGGGATGTCGCCCTGGTCCGGCATGTCGCCGGGCTCGGGGATGTCGCCGTGGAGTTCCGGTTGGGGAAATCCGTTCGCTGGCGGCGCTCCGGGAAATTTTTCACCCAGGCAACCGGGTGGTTATTCCCCGCGGTATGGCAGATATGGCCGGCCGGCCGGATATGGCGCCTACCCGCCTGCCTACGGCGGTGCGCCTTCGGCCAGCTACCCGGCTGCTTCGATCATCGATGGGCGCTGGTATGGCAGTTCCGGGGAGATTCTCGAGATCCGTGGCAATCGTTTCCGGCTGCAAGCGGGCTCGATCGGCCTGGAGGGTGCGATTAGCGTCGAAAACGACATCGTCAGCATGTTCAGTCCGAAGACCAACAGCGTCACGCGCTACACGTTTGTGCGTAACCAGACCGGCCTGTTACTGCAGGATGTCAATGGCGAGTTGCTGCGCTTCACGCAGCGGCCGGTGAACGGCGTGGTGCATGTGTTCTGAGGCAATGGTTCAGGCTGTCACCTGAACAGCTCGTCACAGAGAGCACAGAGCAAGAAAATAAAGCCGGACAGACAGCAGGCGGTGAGCGTAGCTACGTTCGCTTGATGACGGTCAGATTCCCCATGTACGGCGCCAGCACATCCGGCACGCGGATACTGCCATCGGCTTGCTGGTAGTTTTCCATGACGGCCACCAGCGTGCGGCCTACCGCCAGGCCGGAGCCATTCAGGGTATGCAGCAGTTCGGGTTTGCCGGTCTCCGGGTTGCGCCAGCGGGCCTGCATGCGGCGTGCCTGGAAATCCACGAAGTTGCTGCACGAGGAAATCTCGCGGTATTTCTGCTGGCCCGGCAGCCACACCTCGAGGTCGTAGGTCTTGGCCGCGGAAAAGCCGATATCGCCGGTGCACAGCGTTACCACGCGGTATGGCAACTCCAGCAGTTGCAGGATAGCCTCGGCGTGCCCGGTCAGTGTCTCCAGCGCGGCCCAGGAATCTTCCGGCCGCACCATTTGCACCATCTCCACTTTCTCGAACTGGTGCTGGCGGATCATGCCGCGTGTGTCCTTGCCATAGGAGCCGGCCTCGGAACGGAAGCACGGGGTATGTGCGGTGAAGCGCAGCGGCAATGCAGCGGCCTCGATGATGCTGTCGCGCACCAGGTTGGTGACCGGCACTTCGGCGGTAGGAATCAGGTAGTACTCGAGTTCGCCGCTGGTCTTGAACAGTTCGGCCTCGAATTTCGGCAATTGCCCGGTGCCGCGCAGGCTCTCGGCATTGACCAGGTACGGGACATACAGCTCCCGGTAACCGTGCTCCCGGGTATGTGTGTCGAGCATGAACTGGATCAGTGCGCGGTGCAGGCGTGCCAATGGCCCCTGGATGACACTGAAGCGAGCGCCGGTCAGCTTGGCCGCTGCCTCGAAGTCCAGCAGTCCCAGGCCTTCACCCAGGTCCACATGATCCTTCGGCTCGAAATCAAATGCGCGCGGTTCGCCCCAGCGGCGTAATTCGGGATTGTCTTCCTCGCCCTTGCCGTCCGGCACCGATTCATGCGGGAGGTTTGGCATCTCCATCAGGATGGCAAGCAGTTCCTGCTGGATACTATCCAGTTGCTGTTCGCAGGATTTCAGCTGCTCACCGAGGCCTTCGACTTCTTTCAGCAGTGGTGCAATTTCTTCACCGGCGGCCTTGGCCTTGCCGATGTTTTTTGAGCGGGCATTACGTTCGGCCTGCAATTCCTGGGTCTGTACCTGGATCGACTTGCGACGTTGCTCCAGTGCCTGCAGGGCAGCGGTGTCGAGGTGGAAGCCGCGTCGTGCCAGTTGTTTTGCAACAGTCCCGGGGTCGCTGCGCAGGAGTCGTGGGTCAAGCATGGTGTTCCCTTGAAAGATTCCGATGGATGTTCGTGGCTGGCGGCAATGGTACTAGAAGCCGCTGCAAAATAGCAGGCCGGATGCCCCGCCACGGTATCGCCTGGCGCTGGCTAGACCAGCAAGGTCGCCGGCCAGAATACAATGTGGCCCGGGGCGATATCGGCGCTGATATGTTCCAGGATGGTATCGACCTTGTCGGGCACATCGAAGAATTCCACTACCAGCGGCAGGTCCAGTGACATATCGAGCAGACTGGATGAATGCACCTTGCCCGATTGTCCGAAGCCGCTGATACCGCGTAACACGGTCACTCCCTGCACCTTCTCCCAGTCATGCAGACGTTGCATGAGGCTTGGCAGGCGGCCATCCGCCTCGGTCAGGTAGATATGTACAAAGGTAACGTCGAGCTTGTTCATAGTTGTCTCGCAGCCAGTACGCCAAGTCCGGCGGCGCCGATACAAAGCGTGACACTGAGCAATATGTTGGCCAGCGCCCTGCCCGGCTGACCGGATTCCAGCAGGTTGAGGGTTTCCATGGAGAAGGTGGAAAAGGTGGTAAAGGCACCGAGCAGGCCGATCATCAGAAATGCTCGCAGCGCCGGACCGGCGGACATCCGTTCAAGCAGCCAGATGTACAGGAAACCAATCAGCAGGCTGCCGAGTACGTTCACCGCCAGTGTGCCATAAGGAAAGCCCATGCCCAGGCGAGCGTGTACCGCCGTCGAGGTCCAGTAACGCAGCAGCGCGCCAATGGCACCGCCGGAGGCGATAGCGAGCAGCTGGTTCATGCGCATGAGCGGGTAGGCATGGCGCAATAGTACACCAACCAGTTCCCGAAGTTTTCATTCACCGGTCCGCTCTCATGCGGCAGTTTGCTTCACGAACAGGGTCCGCTGCTCACGGGTGACTACCCCATCGTTGTATCAATCCCAACTCCCACCGGGGAAGGGTCCGGGTGAGCGGGTGAAAAATCCGCGCATTTTTCCACTGTATATTCCCTCGTCCCGGCCCGTTCCCGGGCAGGGAGGGATTGCTCCCTGAATTCACCGTTAGTGAACTCCGGAATCACTTGCCGGTTAACATGCAGCCCTCGTTATACAGGCACATTTCTGCGTTGTTTGTGAAATCCTCTGCAGCCGCAGGATCTATTGCCATGCCGGCACCGGACGGGTGCGATGATGATTATGGCTTGTCGTGTTTCCGATCCAGTTCGCGCAGGTAGGCGAGTTTTTCCGCAATCCTGATTTCCAGGCCGCGCGGTGCCGGCTGGTAGTAACGTGGCTCGCCCATGCCTTCCGGGAAATACTGTTCGCCGGCGGCATAGGCTTCCGGCTCGTCGTGTGCATAGCGATAGGCCTTGCCGTAACCGAGTTCCTTCATCAGTTGCGTGGGTGCGTTGCGCAGATGGACCGGCACTTCCAGCGAGCCGGTCTTGCCGATAGCGGCGCGTACCTGGTTGTAGGCCAGGTAGACCGCGTTGCTTTTCGGCGCACACGCCAGGTACAGGATGGCCTGTGCCAGTGCCAGTTCGCCCTCCGGGCTGCCGAGCCGCTCCTGCACGTCCCAGGCATTGAGACACAGCGTGAGTGCGCGCGGATCTGCGTTACCGATATCTTCCGATGCCATGCGTGCGATACGGCGCGCCAGGTAGAGCGGATCACAGCCGCCGTCCAGCATGCGTACCAGCCAGTACAACGAGGCATCCGGATTGGAACCGCGCACCGATTTGTGCAGCGCCGAGATCTGATCGTAGAAATCATCACCCCCCTTGTCGAAGCGCCGGCTACCGCCGCTGATGACCTCGATGAAATCCGCTTCCGCGATGCGGGCCTCTCCCTCCTGCCCGGTGGCCAGGTCGGCGGCAATTTCCAGCAGGTTGAGCGCGCGCCGGGCATCACCGTCGGCGGCAATGGCCAACTGGTCAAGCCAGGCGTCGGGGATGACCAGCTTGCGGTCGCCCAGTCCATGCTGCGCGTCCTGTAATGCGCTGTCGATGATGCTGCGCAGGGCATCCGGTTCCAGGCGTTTCAGTACATAGGTGCGTGCGCGGGACAGCAACGCACTGTTCAATTCAAACGAGGGATTCTCGGTGGTGGCGCCGATGAAGATCACCGTGCCGTCTTCCACGTAGGGCAGAAAGGCATCCTGCTGGGACTTGTTGAAGCGGTGTGCCTCGTCGATAAACAGGATGGTCTGGCGTCCTTCCAGCTCGCGTACCTGCTGCGCCACGGCCACGGCAGCGCGGATGTCCTTGACGCCCGCCAGCACGGCGGACAGGGTAAGAAATTCTGCCCGGGTGTGTTCAGCCAGCAGGCGTGCCAGCGTGGTCTTGCCGGTACCCGGTGGCCCCCACAGCACCATGGAATGCAGGTTACCCTCCTCGATGGCGCGGCGCAGGGGTTTGCCGGGCCCCAGGATGTGCGGTTGTCCGGTGAAGGCCGCGAGCGTGTGCGGGCGCATGCGATCGGCCAACGGCCGATAGGGCTCGGCGACAGGCGTCATGGCTTGCTGTGCTACTGCGCGTCCCCGATCACATCGGCGCCGGCTGGCGGCACGAACTGAAACAGCTCATCAGCCAGCGGGTCATTGCGGGTCATGTGGGTGAAACGGAAGGTGGTGGTGTTGCCAAAGCTGTCATGGGCGATGATTTCAGACAGAACACTGCCGGTGAATACCAGCCTGAGGTCGGTAATATTGCTGTCGTCGGATTTTGGCTTGAACAGCACGGTCTGCGTATCGATTTCCTCGAAATTGAACACCTGCTCAAGCGGCGTGGCACCGCTCAGCAGCATGGCCGGTGTCGAGGTAAGCACCTCGTCTGCCTGCTGTACCGTGACCTGTTCCAGGTCGGCATCCCACGACCAGACCCGTTTGCCATCCGCTACCAGCTGTTGCTCGTATGGCGAGTGATAGTCCCAGCGGAAACGGCCCGGGCGCATGATCCACATGTGTCCCAGCGAATGTTGCATGGGCTTTTGATTGGCATCGATCACGTGTTGTTCGAAATCGGCCTGCAGCGTGCTCAGCCCGGTAAAGAACCGGCTTGCATAATCCGGCAGCGTGGCGGCATAGCCAGCCATGGCGAAGCCTTGCAGTAACAGCGCAGCCAGCAGAGAGCGGTAGATTTTTCTGATCATGGTTCAGTCCGGTGGTGGTGGCGCCAGTACCTCGCGGCTGCCATTCGTTTCCATGGGACCTACGACACCGGTTTCTTCCATGTGTTCAATCATGCGCGCGGCGCGGTTATAGCCGATCTTGAGCCGGCGCTGCACACCGGAGATGGACGCCTTGCGGGTCTGCGTGACAATCATGACTGCCTGGTCGTACAGCGGGTCGGACTCGGTGTCATCGCCGTCGCCGCCGCCGTTGGCTGGCGACAGCCCCGGCACCGGCTCGGAAGACATTTCAAGGATCTCTTCCATGTAGTCCGGCGCCGAGCGCCCCTTCAGGTGGGCGGTTACCTTGTGGACTTCCTGGTCGGAGACGAAGGCCCCGTGTACGCGTACCGGCAGGCTGGTGCCCGGCGCCACGTACAGCATGTCACCATGGCCGAGCAACTGCTCGGCACCCATCTGATCGAGGATGGTGCGCGAATCGATCTTGGACGATACCTGGAAGGCAATGCGGGTCGGTATGTTGGCCTTGATGAGACCGGTAATCACGTCGACCGAAGGGCGCTGTGTGGCCAGGATCAGGTGTATGCCGGAGGCGCGCGCCTTCTGTGCCAGCCGTGCAATGAGTTCCTCAACCTTCTTGCCGACCACCATCATCATGTCGGCCAGTTCGTCGATGACGATGACGATATATGGCAGGGGTGCCAGTGTCGGGTGCTCGGTGCCCTCGAGTGCCAGTTCCGGATTGAATAACGGGTCCGGAATCGGGTTGTCGGATTCGATGGCCTCCCTGACCTTGCGGTTATGGTTGGCGATATTGCGTACGCCCAGGGCAGCCATCAGCCGGTAGCGGCGTTCCATTTCACCGACACACCAGCGCAGCGCGTTGGCCGCTTCGCTCATGTCGGTGACGACCGGTGTCAGCAGGTGGGGAATCCCTTCGTAAATGGATAATTCCAGCATCTTCGGATCGATCATGATCAGCCGCACATCTTTCGGCAGCGTCTTGAACAGCAGGCTGAGGATCATGGCATTGATGCCCACCGATTTGCCGGACCCGGTGGTGCCTGCCACCAGCAGGTGCGGCATCCTGGCCAGGTCCACCACCACCGGGACGCCGCTGATATCCTTGCCCAGTGCCAGCGTCAATGGCGAGGTCGATTGTTCGTATTCCTGCGTATTGAGGATTTCACCGAGAGTGATGATGGCGCGGCTCTCATTCGGGATTTCCAGACCGATCACCGATTTGCCGGGGATCACTTCCACCACGCGCACGCTGATGGCGGACAGTGCGCGTGCAATATCCTTGGCGAGGTTGCTGATCTGGCTGACTTTCACGCCCGGTCCAAGGTCGAGCTCAAAACGGGTGATCACCGGGCCGGGATTTACCGCAACGACTTCGACCTCGATGTTGAAGTCGAGCAGCTTCAACTCCACCAGTCGTGACATGGCCTCCAGCGCAGCCTCGGAATAGCCGGCCTGGCTTTCACGCGGCTCGTCCAGCAATGCCAGTGGCGGTAACTCGGAGTCTGCCGGCGGATCAAACAGGGGCACCTGGCGTTCCCGCTCCTTGCGCTCGCTGGGTTGCGGTTTGTTGATCACCGGCTCGATGCGTACCGGCTTGCGCGCGGCAATTTTCTTCTGCACCGTCTCGATGACTTCCTTGCGTTCGTTGCGTGCGCGCCGTGCCGCGATCTGTTCCGGTATCTGTCCGGCCAGTGCGTGCAGTTGTTCACCCGCCAGCAAGGTTTGCCGGCCGATGAAATCCATGACCACCAGCCAGGAGATGCCGGTAAACAGGGTTACACCGGTCAGGAACAGGGCAAGCAGGAACAGGATCGCACCCACCGGGCTTACCACATCAACCAGGTTGCTGCCGATGACATTACCGAGTACGCCGCCGTAACCTGCCGGCAGATTGCTGTTGGAACCGGACTCCAGCGCGCTCAGCCCACAACCGGCCCCGACCGTCAACAGGAAGCCGGCCCAGCGCACCGCCAGCACATGCAGGTCTATACCACCGCTCGGTGAATGGCCGCGGTACACCAGCCAGCCGCTGTAACCGACCATGACAGGAAACAGATAGGCCAGGATCCCCAGCAGATAGAGCAGCGAGTCGGCCACGAAGGCGCCGATCAGGCCGCCTGCATTGTTGATTTTTACCACCGCCACGCTGTTCGACCAGCCCGGGTCGGCCGGGTTATAGCTCACCAGCGAGACGAGCAGAAAAATGGCAACAGCGCCCAGGATCAGCAGCGCGCCTTCGCGCAGTCCGCGGGTAACCTGGTGTGTCAGCCTTGTTTTTGTTTCGGTTTTACGTCGAGCCTGTGCCAAAATAATCCTCTTTCGCAACTTGTAACGGCAATCGATGGATTCTATTTGTTTTTTTACTGATCAATCAAGTGTAGCGCGCAACGCCGGGTGAACTACCTCACCGGCCCGGACATTCACAGCGCGCTGTAACGGGGCCTGTTGTTCCCAATCCGCACCGGATAGTTGCAGTACATAGGGCAACAGGGCGGAGGACAATGCCTGTGTCGCGCTGCGCGGTACAGCGCCCGGCATGTTGGTGACGCAGAAATGTACCACACCCTCCTCCACGTAGGTCGGGGCGGCGTAGCTGGTCGGCCGCGTGGTCTCGACACACCCGCCCTGGTCGACCGATATATCGACGATCACGCTGCCGGGTTGCATGCTGGCGACCATGTCCCGGCTGACGATGTGCGGAGTGCGGGTTCCGGTTTGCAGCGCTGCACCGATCAGCAGGTCCGCGCGCGCCACTTCACTGCGCAGGAGATCAGTATAGGGATACAGTGCTGTGACATTGTTACCCAGTGAGCGCATGGCACCCAGACGCTCACGCCGGACATCGAACACGACCACTTCTGCGCCGATCGCGGCTGCCATGGCCGCGGCATTGCCACCGGCATTGCCGGCTCCGATGATGACGACGTGACCGCGAGCCACGCCCGGCAGTCCGCCAAGCAACACTCCCTTGCCACCTTGCGGCTGATGCAGCAAATGGGTGCCGATCTGCACCGCAAGGCGGCCGGCGATGTCACTCATCGGTGCCAGCAGGGGTAATTCTCCGTGGTCTGTTTCCACGGTCTCGAAGCCGACGGCGGTCAGCCCGATGTCGCGCAGCTGCCTGGTCAGTTCCGGATTTGGTGCAAGGTGCAGATAGCAAAACAGCAGGTGGTCGCTGCGCAGCAAGGCAAGGTCACCGGCAACCGGTTCCTTGACCTTCACAATTAACCCGACGCTGCCATAGAGGGTAGCCGCATCGTCAGCAATGGCTGCACCGGCAGCGCGATAGTCGGCATCAGCGTAGCCCGACAGACGGCCGGCTGATGTTTCAATGAATACGCTGTGCCCATGTTGTACCAGGCTCGAGCAGGCCTCGGGGCTGAGCGCAACACGCCCTTCCAAAGGTTTGATCTCGCGGGGGATGCCGATTTTCACGCTTGCTTTACCCTGATGTTCAAGTTCCGTACCATTTGCCGGGTCGTTCGGGTACCGGCACCGGATACTCCTCGGAACCAGTCGCGTGCCTTCCTGTCCATACCCTGCACTGTGCGTGCGGTAGCCCAGAATGGCAGTTCACGCATCAACCCGGAGCATTATACATGAGCAATACCAGGCACTGCCGTTTACTTATTCTCGGATCCGGACCCGCCGGATACACCGCTGCAGTGTATGCCGCGCGTGCCAACCTCGCACCGGTACTGATTACCGGCCTGGAACAGGGTGGCCAGCTGATGACTACCACCGAAGTGGAAAACTGGCCGGGTGGAGATGAATCCACGCAGGGCCCGTCACTCATGGATGCCATGCGTCAGCACGCCGAGCGCTTCAATACCGAAATGGTATTCGATCATATCAACCAGGTGGATTTCAGCCGGCGCCCGCTGCAGCTCAAGGGTGACAGCGGAGAGTATACCTGTGACGCACTGATCATCGCGACGGGCGCATCGGCGATGTACCTCGGCCTGCCCTCGGAAGAGGCCTTCCGGGGCAAGGGTGTGTCCGCCTGTGCGACCTGCGATGGTTTTTTCTACAAGCAACAGGCGGTGGCGGTGATCGGTGGTGGCAATACCGCGGTCGAGGAAGCCCTCTATCTCGCCAATATTGCCTCGCACGTCACGCTGGTACACCGGCGCGACGAGCTGCGCGCCGAAAAAATCCTGCAGGACCGGCTGTTCAAAAAGCAGCAGGAAGGCGTGGTCACCATCGAGTGGAATCACGTGCTGGAAGAAGTGCTCG
>CAJQOV010000095.1 GCA_905480065.1 uncultured Gammaproteobacteria bacterium
AGTTTGTTAGCTCCGTCATCTCGCTGAGACATACAGGTTTTGCTGCTATCCCAATAAGATTTAACAGGATTTTCTTGCAATTTTATCCGGGTTGTGGCTAGAATCCCCCCACAATGATCAGGGTATCGGGCGCGTAATCGAGTGAACAGACTCTGCAAAACAGTAATAATATATCTTGCAAGTCAAGGAGTTGTGTTCGCGGCGGCCGATTTCGAGCGGGTCCGTCTGTGGGCTGCCCCGGACCATACCCGGGTGGTGTTCGACACCACTGGCCCGGTTAGCCATGAAATATTCACCCTGCCTGATCCCGCCCGGATCGTTATCGATGTGCCTGGCGCGAAGCTGTCCAGCCCGCAACAGTCGTTGACGGCCTCCGGCGGGCTGGTCAAAAGCATCCGTGCCGCCCAGAACAGTCCCGATGTGCTGCGTATCGTGCTGGACCTGACCCGCCACGCAAAACCGCGCAGCTTTCATCTCGCCCCCAACGGGCAATATGGCCACCGCGTGGTCATCGACCTGTACGAGGACGGTCCAGCCGCCAGCACGCAAGCCAACACTGCAGGCAACGCAGCGGGCGGCAAAACGCCGCGCAACCGCGCCGCAAAAACCGTAACCGCGCCGCAACCGGCAGCTCGCCAGCAAGCGACTACCAGCCCGGATGAGCTGCGCGACCTGGTGATTGCCATTGACCCCGGTCACGGGGGCGACGACCCCGGCGCCATCGGCCGAAACAAGACACGCGAGAAGGATGTTGTGCTTTCCATCGCAAGGCGCCTGGCCGCCCTGGTGGAAAAGGAGCCAGGCATGCGCCCGGTGCTGACCCGGGAAGGCGATTATTACATCGGTTTGCGCCAGCGTATCGACAAGGCCCGCGCGCACAAGGCCGACCTGTTCATCTCGATTCATGCCGATGCCTTCAAGGACCATCGCGCCAACGGGTCCTCGGTATTTGTGCTGTCACGGCGTGGTGCATCCTCGGAAATGGCACGGGTGCTGGCGGCACGTGAAAATGCCGCGGACCTGGTCGGCGGGGTGAGCCTGGATGACAAGGATGACCTGTTGCGCGAGGTGTTGCTGGACCTGTCGCAAACGGCCACGCTGGAGGCAAGTTTCAGTGTAGCGGGGAACATGCTGGGCGAACTGCAGCGGCTGGGCAAGACCCACAAGAAAACCGTGCAACAGGCCGGATTCGTGGTGCTGAAATCACCGGACATCCCGTCACTGCTGGTCGAGACGGCCTTTATTTCCAACCCGACGGAAGAAAACCGCTTGCGCGACGCGCGCCACCAGCAACGCCTGGCACAGGCCATGATCAGCGGGATCCGGGATTACTTCGGCAAGCATCCTCCGCCAGGCACCAGGGTCGCCCGTCAGTACGTGGTGAAAAGCGGTGACACGCTGAGTGATATCGCCGTGCAGTTCCGGGTCAGCCTGAATGACCTGCGTGGCTACAATGGCCTCAAGTCCGACACCCTGCGGGTCGGCGCCACGCTGCGCATCCCACCGACACAGGACAGCTGACGTCAACGACAGGGTACCCGTACCCGGTTGCTGGCGGTATCATCGCCGGATCATGTCCAGCCACCTCCCACTGTAATGCCGATCCGGGTACTGCCTGCGCGCCTGGTTAACCAGATCGCGGCCGGTGAGGTCATCGAACGGCCGGCCTCGGTGGTCAAGGAGTTGCTGGAGAACAGCCTGGACGCCGGTGCGCTTAGCATTGAAGTGGATATCGAGCAGGGCGGGAGGCAGCGCATCCGGGTGCGCGATGACGGTGGCGGTATCGGTCGTGAGGAACTGTCACTGGCGCTGTCCCGTCATGCCACCAGCAAGATTGCTGCGCTGGAAGATCTCGACACGATCCAAAGTCTCGGCTTTCGCGGTGAGGCCCTGCCCAGTATCGCCTCGGTTGCGCGCCTGCGGCTGAGTTCGCGGACGCGAGCTGCCGAGTCCGGCTGGAGTGTGCATGGCGATGGCTCGGATCAGCAGCTGGAACCGGCACCGGCTGCCCATCCCGAGGGCACCACGGTGGATGTGCAGGACCTGTTCTTCAATACCCCGGCGCGGCGCAAGTTCCTGCGTACCGAAAACACCGAATTCAAGCACATCGAGAACGTGGTACGACGCATTGCGCTGAGCTGTTTTCCGGTTGCCGTGAAATTGCAGCATAACCAGCGCACGGTGCTGCACCTGCCTGCCGCGACAAGCCGCTTGCAGCAGGAGCGGCGTGTGGCAGACCTGTGTGGCAAGGCGTTCATGGAGCAGGCGCTCCACGTGGAGCATGCCGCTGCCGGGCTGGCGCTGCGCGGCTGGGTTGCCCTGCCGACCTTCTCGCGCAGTCAGCCGGACTTGCAGTTTTTCTACGTCAACAACCGCATGGTGCGCGACAAGCTGGTCACCCACGCGGTACGCCAGGCCTACCAGGATGTCCTGTTCCATGGCCGCCATCCGGCCTTTGTGCTGTTCCTCGAGCTGGATCCGGCCACGGTCGATGTGAATGCGCACCCGACCAAGCACGAGGTGCGCTTCCGTGACAGCCGGCTGGTGCACGACTACCTGTTCCGCACGCTGCATGAAACGCTGGCCGAGGTGCGCCCGACGGCCGCACAGGCGCCGCAGCCGGCACGCCCGTTGCCGGCACTGCAGACCGCTGCCACTACCTCCCTGGCGCACCCCGTACAATCACGCATGCCGCTCGCGGTGCAGGAACAGATCACCCGCTACGCGGCCCTGCACCCAGCCACGCCCGGTCCGGCGCCGCAACCGGCTGGCGACGCGCCGGTCGCGGAGCAATTTCCGCTCGGTTTTGCGCTGGCGCAGTTGCACGGGATTTATGTGCTGGCGCAGAACACGCACGGCCTGGTGCTGGTGGACATGCATGCCGCGCATGAGCGTATCACCTATGAATTGCTCAAGCAGGCGCAGGACGGGGAGGGTATCCGCATGCAGCCGTTGCTGGTGCCCATGACGCTGGAGGTCAGCGCGCGCGAGGCGGACCTGTGCGAGGGGCGGCAGCCATGGTTTGCGGGGCTGGGGCTGGAAGTGGACCGCATCGGCATGGAACAGATCGTGGTGCGGGCGGTACCGGCCTTGCTGCACGAGGCCGATATCGGTGCCCTGGTGCGCGACCTGTTATCCGACTTGCTGGAGCATGGCAGCAGCCGGCGGGTAGAGGAAAGCATCAACGAGCTGCTTTCCACCATGGCCTGTCATGGCTCGG
>CAJQOV010000096.1 GCA_905480065.1 uncultured Gammaproteobacteria bacterium
TAGGTGCCATTGGTGTTGACGCTGATCTCTATCAGGGCGGGTTTGACGACATCTGCGCTGGCACTGCCGGCCGACAGTGTGCAAAGCAAGAACAACATGCCAAATGCGGCCTCGTACCAGGCCCGCATACGGTGGCCGTGGCATGCTGATTTCAGCATCCTGGCCTGATACGTTTGCGCAGCGGGTACATCAGTATGATATAAAACACTTAAATTCCCTTGGCTGGCTGTTCTTATGGATAGCGGTGTTCTATTATCAGGCCACTGTTGCACAGCTTTGTAACAGACATTCCTGACGCTTCCCGCACTCTCCGTGTGGCGAGCTATGGTAATACTTGTACTGTCCAACGAAAACAATACCGGGTGATATATGCCTCCTTTTGATCGACGTGAATTTCTCAGGATACTGGGTGCAGGTGCGGTGGCTGGTACCGGACTGCTTGCCTGCGGCAAGTCAGACAATGGTGCCGGTAACAAGGCGGCTGGTACGGCTGCCGATGTTGCGGCAGACCCGATGGCAGGGTTCTATGATCTGCCCATGCGCGGTAACGCGCGCATACTGCATCTTACCGATATCCATGGCCAGCTCAGGCCGGTGTATTTCCGCGAACCGAATGTCAATCTCGGTATGGGAGACGCATACGGCCGTCCGCCGCATGTCGTCGGCAAGAAACTGCTGGATTACATGGGCCTGCAAACGGATTCTCCGGAAGCGTATGCCTACACCTACCTGGATTTCGAGACTGCCGCACACAAGTACGGCAAGACCGGCGGCTATGCGCACATCAAGACGTTGCTGGACCGCCTGCGTGCGCAGGCGGGCGGGCGTGAGAACACCCTGACGCTTGATGGCGGAGATCTCTGGCAGGGGTCCGGCACTTCCCTGTGGACACGTGGTGTGGATATGGTCGAGGCATCCAACCTGCTGGGCCTGGACGTGATGGTCGGCCACTGGGAATTTACCTACCGCGAGGCCGAGGTGCTCAGCAATGTCGCCCTGTTCAAGGGTGATTTCATCGGGCAGAACGTGCGCGTAAAGGAAGACTCCCTGTTCGGCGATGAGTATCCGAAGCTGGTTGAGAAGTTTGACGGCCGTGGTCTGTACGATGAAGATGCCGGTTATGCATTCCGTCCTTATGTCATCAAGAATGTGAACGGTGCCCGCATCTGCGTGGTTGGCCAGGCATTCCCGCGCACGGCCAATGCCAATCCACAGGAATTCTTTCCGGACTGGTCGTTCGGTCTGCGCGAGGACGACATGATCGAGCTGGTTGAGACGATCCGCGCCGATGAAAAGCCGGATGCCATCGTGCTGCTGTCACACAATGGCATGGATGTGGACATCAAGATGGCGGAGCGGGTGCCCGGGTTGAACGCCGTGTTCGGCGGCCACACCCATGACGGTATTCCCAAGCCGATCGAGGTGAAGAACGTGGAGGGCCACACCTGTTATGTCACCAATGCCGGTTCCAACGGCAAGTATGTCGGCGTGATGGATTTCGATATACAGGATGGCGGCCTCAAGGGTATGCATTACAAGATGCTGCCGGTGATCACGGATATGCTGCCCGCCGACAGGGAAATGGAGGCGTATATCAACCAGATGCGCCAGAAGGTCTACGATGAAAAGATCGTCGAGAGCCGCTCCAGCAAGCTGTTCTTTAACCCGGGCAGGGTAGGCAAGACCTTTGAGGAGATCCTGGGCGAGAAGCTTGCGATCGCCGATCGCCTGCTCTACCGGCGCGGTAATTTCATGGGCACCTGGGACCAGGTACTTTGCAACGCATTACGTCACGAGTTCAAAGCCGATGTGGCCATGTCGGCCGGCGTACGTTGGGGGACCACTACACTCAAGGGCGACTGGATCACCATGGAGGATGTAATGACCCAGTGTTCGATGACCTACGGTGAAACCTATGTCACCGAGATGAACGGTCACGACCTGATGAATATCCTGGAGCAGGTGGCAGACAACCTGTTCGATCCGGATCCCTATCTGCAATCCGGTGGTGACATGGTACGTGTCGGCGGGATGGACTACACCATTGACCCGTCCCGGCCCCTGTACGAGCGTATCACCGAGGCGCGGCTCGATAACGGTCACCTCATCGAACCCGATACGGTCTACAAGGTCGCAGGCTGGGCCTCGGTAAACAACACGCCAAACGGGCGACTGATGTGGGATGTGGTGCACGACTACATCCTGGCTGCCAGGGGTGAGGATAACGTGCTGGTGCTGCCCAAGATCAATCACCCGAAACTGGTTGGTGTGGCGAACGACCCGGGCATTGCGGATTATCCTGGCGAACTGGCCTGAGCCTGCAGGCCGCAACACTTCGAGGCCCCGCATGGCGGGGCCTTTTTATTGCTGTCCTCTATGCGGCGTGGTTCCAGTCAGAACGTGAAGTGGTGGTATTCAGTGCGGCCTGCCGCAGCAGCGCCAGCCCATTCGTACCTGCCAGGCGCCTGCATTAATAACCGGCATCAGTAGCAGTGGCTTGCTGTCGCGACCGGCAAAGCCGGTGCAAAAAAAAGCCCGGCTGTAGCCGGGCTCTTCGGGTGCTGCCAGGGTTGCTGTTACTTGCGCGAACCCGGACCGTTGATTTCCAGTCCATTGCTCATGTGCGCTTCGAAGTACTCCAGTGCGGTGTACTCCGGCCCCTGTGCCTTGTACGGCTTGGCGCGAACCTGCTTGTTACAGCCGTCATAGCGACGATGCAATGTGCCCAGTTCACCCCAGGCTGAACGATACACCGGGAAGTGCGAGGTATGGCCGATTGCAGGGCTCAGCAGGTCAGCGCGGATCTTGTTGCCGGAATTGTGCACGTGACAGTCTGCACAGGACATGTTCAGCTGGCCACGCTTGGCAAAGAATATCTTCTTGCCTTCCTCGTAAATCGCCTGTGCGCGTGGATCATCGGGTACTATCACATTGATGATATTGCCGCGTGAGGTGTAGTGCATGTATGCAGATATGTCTGCGATTGCACCTTTCTTGTAGGACAGCGGCTTTTCACCGTTGGACTCGCGGCAGGCATTGATTGCTGCTTCCAGGGTGATTACCTTGCCGGATGCCTTGTCGAAGAACGGATAACGGTTGGCAATGCCTTCGCCACCGTTTTCGAAACAGCTGGCATAGGTTTTGCCGTTGGCAAATGGCGCGTTGAACAGCTTCTTGCCATTATCCAGGCTCAGTTCATACGGAGGAAACTCCTCGATTTCTTCCCATTGTTCGCGGGAAGCCGGATCGATGGAGTACACGCCGTTGATGAAGTCATTGAAAGGCGTATTCGGGAAGCGCTTTTCATAGTAGGTCCTGAAAGTCTTCAGATCATCTTCCGGTGTTGCCTGAACCTGTGCGGTAAATGCGGAGCACAGGCCAATTACCAGGGTTGCGGTAAGGAGCTTTTTCATTGAATGTTTCCCCTTCAGTTCAGTAGATGGTTGGGCGAGAGTCCGGGTTAGCTGATCGCGGTTTCATCCGCGTCCTTTTCACCCTTGTTGTCGACCCAGCTGAGTCCAATCTTGTCGCCGGATGCCCCGCCCTTGAAGCTGAATGAAAGGTAGGGGTTCTTGGAAATCGCTGCGCCCCAGTTGCCCGTAATGACTGTGTTCCCATTGTGCGTGCAAACCACTTCCTGAATGAAGTGAGCCGGGATTTTCTCGCCCGTTTTGGCGTCTTTGCGGGTGCCAGTTTCCATCGGGTGGCTAATCAGGGCCTTGATTGTAGTAACGCCGTCTTTGGCGCTTGCTCTGAGCTTGATGCTAGACATGTTTGATCCTCTTTATACGCTGATGCTGTATTGGGGTTCTGAATGGCCGGAATTAACCGCCGCAACCACCGATGGTAACCTTAACTTCCTTGCCGGTGCTGTACAGCTTGCCGCCAGCCTTGACGACTGCAAGTACGCTGGAAGTCTTGCCCATCTTGATTCGGGTGGAAACGTCGGCAATTGCACCTGCGCCCAGGACGAAGTTGGCGGCCAGCGGGTTCTGGTTCTTCTCGACCACGATATTGATGGATTCAACACCTTCGAGATCCGTGGATACGGAAACCGGAACCACGGCACCATTCTCGGCAATGTCCGGTGCCTTGATCTTGATCCTGGTACTGGCAGTGAGGTTGGAACTGCCTAACAGGCTGCTCAATGCGCTATTGATGTCTTTGGCTTCGAATGCATCCTTTGACCAGGCGGCCAGTACGGAACGAGGTGCTAACAGGCCGCTACTGGCGGCAACGCCGAGGGCGCCGGTGGCCAGAGTGCCCTTGAGGAAAATTCTGCGTTTCATGCTTGTCACGAGAGTGTCTCCTGAAATATCAATTTAGAGTGAGTATACGTACTCGACGATCTGGTCGATCTGTTCCCCTGACAGGATATTGAATCGACCAAACGGCGGCATGATGCTGTTCGGGTTGCGTACGTTCGAATCATAAATCTGTGCACGCAGTGCTTCCTTGTCGGGGAAGCGCAGTTTCATGCTAACCAGTGGTGGTCCGATATTACCTGGGAGTTCTCCACCTTCAATCGCATGGCAGGCGAGGCAGTTGCCGAGTTTACGGTCGAAAGCGAGCGCCTTGCCTTTTTCGACGGTAGTTTCTTCTGCAGCGCTCGCGCCAGAGGGGGCAATGAGCAGGGTGCCCGTAATAACGGCAACAGAACAGGCTGATAACAGTATTTTTGAAGCGGTATGCCGCATTGTTTCATCTCCTGGAATCATATTGAGAACCTTGAGGTTTCGTATTCCCACGTGTGGTTACATGCCGCGCGGGTGGGTTTTTTCGTAGTTGTACTGTGCGATAGCATTGTCTGCCTCGGCCTTGGCCTTGGTTGCCAGCTGGATAGCGACTGTATTGTCACCCTTGTCGGCGGCAGCCTGTGCCTCTTCGGCAAACTTCTCGGTATTGACCCATATCCATTTGTTCGCCAGCGCATCTTTTATGGCGGCATTGGCGCTGGCTATCGCGGCGCTTGCTTCCGGACTGGCCTTGCTGGCAGATTTGCTCGGTTGCGTGGACGTTTGTGCACAGCCGCCGGCCAGCAACAGGGAAAGAATTGCTGTCGACAATAGCCTGCTGGGAAAGCGTGTCTTCATTAGATTCAACTCCGATTGGTTGGTGTGAGACCAGATAAACAGCTAACTGATTGTGAACACGAAACTAGCATCCTGCATATTGGCAGGTCAAGCCATTGTTTTTGTTATATTAGTAAACCTTGCTATTCTAATTCTTCAGCCTTGCGCAGTTCCAGCAACTGGGTAAGACGGGCCTGGATCCTGGTCGCCTGGTAGTCGCTCAGGCCGCTGGTTTTGGCTGCGAGTTGCAGTTGCTCAATGGCTGTGTCGGTATACCCGTTCAGGTAGTAGTACTGTGACATGGCGGTATGGGTTTGTGCCTTGTTATTGCTGGCGCCGGCGGCCTGGGCCAGCAGTTTATACAGCTGTGGATTCTCTGTAGACGTATTGCTGGCATTCAATAGCAGGGCATAGGCAGCATCGGCCTGGTTATTTGCCAGCAGGCTGTTTGCATAGGGTATTACCACTGCGAGTTCACCCGGGTACAGGGTGTTGGTGGATTGATAGATCTGCAGGGCTGCATCATATTCGCGAGTGCGCTGGTGGATCTCAGCCAGCGCCAGGCGGTAGGCCAGCCGGTCGGGATCGGATTTCTGCAAGGCGTCCATCACCTTGATGGCGGCCTGATACTGTTCGTTGGCGGCAAGCAGCAAGGCATATTCATAATGTTCCACTGCGGTATCGCCACCGGACATGCCATGATAACGCTGGTAGTCAGCCAGCACCTGTGACAGGTTGTCGTAGCTCTGCACGTGCAGCTTGGCGCGGATCAGCTGGAACTCCAGGTTGTCGGGAACGTCAACTTTCGGATAGGCGCTGGCACGACTCTCAGCCTCGGCAATACGGTTGGTGGTTACCGGGTGGGTGCTGAGAAATTCCGGCGGGCGGGTTCCGTACAGCCGGGAATTTTTTTGCAGGCGCTCGAAGAAACGTCCCATGCCGTTCGGGTCAAATCCGGCGTCGGCCAGCGCCTGAATGCCGACCCGGTCCGCTTCCTGTTCGTTGGCGCGGGTAAAGTTGATCCGCGATTGCAGGTTGGCGGCAGATGCAGCCGTGATGGCGGCGGCGCCTGCCGCGCCGTCCTGCGTTCCAATCAGGATGGCGGCGATGATGGCGGCGGTGGTCGGCAGGCTGAGCTTGTCGGCGGTCTCGAAGGCGCGTGCCAGGTGGCGCTGGGTGACGTGGGCAATTTCGTGCGCCATGACGCCGGCCAGTTCGCTTTCCGATTCGGCGGCCAGCACCAGTCCGGTGTTTGCGCCGATGTGCCCAGCCGGCCCGGCAAAGGCATTGATGCGTTTGTCATTGACCAGGAAGAAGGTGAAGCCGAACCCCGGGTTTTCACTGTGCACGGTAAGCTTGCGCCCCAGCGACGCCAGGTAGCGGGTAGCTTCCGGGTCATCCAGGATGAGGTCTTCCTGGCGCAGTTCACGCATGAAGGCGGCGCCCAGGGCGCGGTCCCGCTCTGGGCTATAGATCTGGCCGGTGGAGTCGCCCAGGTTGGGCAGGTCATTGAATTCATTCTGGGCAAATGCCAGGCCTGCCAGCAGCAGCAGGAGAAAACCATGTAAGAGTCGGGTCTTTGACGTCATCGGGGTTCAGATTATCAGAGTATTAACATATTGTGACTGATTCCGGGTTGTGGCGTTCACTGGCGGGCAGGGATAATTTGCGTCCATCTCCCGTCCGGGGGTCTTGCCTTCCGGCCCTTGTTATCATAAGTTATCGCACCTATTCTAATATAGAAAATCAATAACGATCCGCTGTGCCGGGTCTGCTAAAAGTGGTATCAATCTAACAGGAGAGACGCAATGGCGGATTATGATGACACACTCGACGCAACGGGACTGAATTGCCCGCTGCCGATTTTACGTGCCAAGAAGGCCCTGAACGGCCTGGAAACCGGCAAGGTGCTGCGTATCATCGCAACCGATCCGGGTTCCGTGAAGGATTTCGAGGCATTTGCCAAGCAAACCGGTAACGCGCTGATGTCTTCCACCGAAGAGGGTGGCAAGTTCATGTTCCTGATGCGCAAGGGCTGACCAGCCGGCAGTACACAACGGTTGAAAAAAAACCCCGGCCATTGGCCGGGGTTTTTTTGTGCCGGAATTTCTTTTCAAGTGGCTCAGAATTTCCAGTTTGCCTGTGCGCTGATGATGTCGACGGCGGCATCGTAAGAGCCGGA
>CAJQOV010000097.1 GCA_905480065.1 uncultured Gammaproteobacteria bacterium
GACTGGACCCCCGCCTGCGCGGGGATGACTGGTTCAGATGTTCTTTAAAGACAGGCCATATTCATACAGGCGGTTCTTCGATTGTCCGGTGATCTTCACCGCCAGCGCCACCGCCTGCTTCAGCGGCAATTCATCCAGCAACACCTGCAAGGTACGGCGCGCCGCCTCATCCAGCGTGGCCGGATCAGTCACCGCGCCATGCACCATGATCACGAATTCGCCTTTTTGCTGGTTGGCATCGGCACTGACCCAGGCACACAATGCCTCCAGCGTCCCCGACGCTACCGTCTCGAAGGTCTTGGTCAGTTCTCGCGCCACCGTGGCAACGCGCCCGGCCCCCAGGCACTCGGCCATGTCATGCAGCGAATCCACGATACGGTGACTGGACTCGTAGAACACCAGGGTGGCGGTGTCAGTGGCCAGTGCCTGCAGACAGTCACGGCGCGCCGCCGGCCGGGGTGGCAGGAAGCCCTCGAAGCGGAACCGGTCGGTAGGCAGGCCGGACACCGAGAGTGCCGCGATCAGCGCACAGGCACCCGGTATCGGCACCACGCGGATGCCCGCCGCACGCACGGCGCGCACCAGCACAAACCCGGGATCGCTGATCAACGGCGTGCCGGCATCCGAGATCAGCGCGAGATCAGCTCCGCCTTGCAAATGCACCAGCAAGCGGCTGGCTAGTTCGCGCTCGTTGTGTTCATGCAGCGCCAGCATGGGCGTGCCGATGCCAAGCGGTACCAGCAGCTTCCTGCTGTGGCGGGTGTCTTCCACGGCAAGCAGCGGCACCGAACGCAATATATCAACCGCACGCTGACTGATATCCTGCAAATTGCCGATCGGCGTCGCCACGATGTACAGGATGCCGGTTTTGCTGTGCTCCTGGCTCATGCTCATTCCATTACTGTCAGGTTGATAAAAATATCCGCTCGCAAGCGGTCAAAAAGTGGACGCCGCACCCCCTTTTCAGTAGAGTCTGCGCCAGTTACCGACCGTTCCGCCACGCATGCCGCCAATCCACCATCGCACAGGTAATCTGCTGCTGATTGCCCTGATCCTCTTCCTGCTGAATGCCTGCGGGCAGCTGACGCCGACGTCCGGAAAGTCGGCAGCCGGAAAACTATCGTCCGAGGCGGCCACCCTGGAAGCACGCGGCGATTACCAGGGCGCGGCACAACTGTACCTGAGCGCAGCACAATCTGCCGACGCTCCCGAGAAATATACCCTGCAGCTGCAGGCAGCGGATATCCTGATTCGCGGCAAGCAGTTTACCCCGGCGCAGCAAGTGCTGGACCAGCTCGAGGCGGCCGGCTTGCGCGGCGAACTGCTCGACTGGCTCACGGTTCGCCGCGCCAGCCTGGCGCTGGCCGAGCAACTTCCTGACCACGCCCTGGAACTGCTGCAGCAGATACCCGCAGGCAGCCCTGCGGCGCCGGACTATCATCGCCTGCGCGCCGAGGCCCATGAACTCAACGCGCAGTTTTTCACGGCAGCGCAGGAACGCGTGCTGCTCGACCCGCTGCTGGCCGGCAGCGACCGGCGCATTATCAACCAGCGCGCGACCTGGGACGACCTGAATCACCTTTCGGATGGCGAATTGCAACAATTGCGCAAGGCGCCACCGCCCGACCCGCTCAGCGGATGGCTGGAACTGGTCGAACTGACGCGCCTCTACCTGCAGCAACCGGACGCACTTGCCGAGGTCATGCCGCACTGGCAGCAGCGCTATCCGGCACACCCGGCCAGCCAGCAGTTCCTTGCTGAACTGCTCGAGATTATGCGTGCCGCCGGTCAGGCCCCGGAGCATGTCGCGGTGCTGCTGCCCATGCAGGGAGACCTGGCTGCCGCGGCCAGCGCCGTGCGTGACGGCATCCTCGCCGCCTATTACGACACCCCGATCAGCGGCATGCGGCCGACGCTGCGCTTTTATGACAGCGGCAAAACCGCGCAGGAAACCCTGAACGTCTACCAGCAGGCCGTCAGCGCCGGCGCCAGTTTCGTGATCGGCCCGTTGCGCAAGGAAATGGTGGAAGCACTGGCGCGCCAGCCCACCCTGCCGGTGCCGGCACTTGGCCTGAACCAGGTGGAAGACAGCGTAATCGCCAACAGCAGCCTCTACCAGTTCGGACTGGCGCCGGAAGACGAGGCCCGCGAGGCGGCGCGACTGGCCCGGCGCAAAGGCCTGTCCCGCGCTATCGCCCTGCTGCCTGACAATGAATGGGGGGAGCGCGTATTCGCCGCGTTTGCCGCCGAATGGCAACTGCTCGGCGGGACGTTGCTGGAAGCGCAACGCTACGATGACACGCAAACCGACCACTCTGCCGCCATCAACAAGGCACTGAACCTGGATACCAGCAAGGCGCGTCACCAGCAATTGTCCCGCGTGCTCGGCATACAAACCGCTTTTGAAGCGCGCCGCCGCCAGGACGTGGAGTTCGTGTTCCTGGTAGCCTCGCCACGCCAGGCGCGCCTGATTCGCCCGCAGCTGAGTTTCTACCACGCCTCCTCGCTGCCGGTGTATGCCACCTCACGCGTCTACACCGGAAACCCGGACCCGGCGCGGGACATTGACCTGAACGGCGTCGTGTTCTGTGATACGCCCTGGACGCTGGAAGACCGCAGTCAGTGGACCCACCTGCAACAGGCCATAACCGATTTCTGGCCCGACAACAGCAGCCGCTATGCACGGCTGTATGCACTGGGCATCGATGCCTACCGCATACTGCCCTACCTGAACCGGCAGCAAAACAACCTGTTTGGTTCCTACCACGGCGTCAGTGGCAATCTCAGCCTCGACAAGCGCGGCGAAATCAACCGCAGCCTGCGATGCGCGCGTTTCCAGAACGGGGTCCCGGTATTACTGGAAAAAACCGTCGATCCGGCAGACAGCGTCCCGGTCAGCCGCTGAGCATGGATGCACAGCTGCGCGGCAAGCATGCCGAGGACCATGCCTGGCAGTTACTGGAAGCACAGGGGATGCGTTTGCTGGCGCGCAACTTTCGCAGCCGGCGCGGCGAAATCGACCTGGTAGTACAGGATCAGGACAGCATCGTGTTCGTTGAGGTACGATACCGCAGCCAGAGCCGCTACGGCAGCGCAACGGAAAGCGTGGATCAGCACAAACAGGCACGGCTGATCGCCTGTGCCGGGTATTACCTGCAGCTGCATCCACGGGCCGCACAAATGCCCTGCCGTTTCGATGTCATCTCGGTAAATGGTGCGGATGGAACTACCGAGTGGATCAAAAATGCCTTCGATACCGGTTGAGCGAATGGCGAAACCATGGCTGCAAGCGATGGCCGCATCACACACAGCAACATAATGCATGCCCGAGAGGAGAATCCCCGCATGAAAGTTACTACCCCACTGATCCTGATCAGCCTGGCAATCACCTCGCTGCAGGGGTGTGCGCCAGTCGTCATCGGCGGCGTAGCAACCACCGGCGCCGCACTGCACAGCCGCCGCACCGTTGGTACGTTTGTGGATGACGAGTCTATCGAAATGCAAGCCAGGATGGCCGTGCTGGAGCAGCAGGATCTGAACAGCCAGATTCACATCAACATCATCAGCTATAACGGTGTCGTGCTGATGGTAGGCCAGGCCCCCACCCAGGCACTCAGCGAGCAGGCCCAGTCGATCGTTACCGGCATCGAAAAGGTCCGCGTGGTACACAATGAGATGAACATTGCGGCACCGAATTCGCTGCTGACGCGCAGCAGTGACTCGCTGATCACCGCCAAGGTCAAGACTGGACTGTTCAACATCAAGGGTATCGAGGATTTCGACGTGAGCCGCGTCAAGGTCGTTACTGAAGACGGCGTGGTTTTCCTGATGGGCATGGTGTACCGCAACGAGGCCGATGCAGTCGCCGCGCAGACGCGCGAGGTCAGCGGCGTCGAGAAGATCGTCAAGCTGTTCGAGTACCTCGACTAGCGGCCGGGCGCATCAGCGCCCTGCCTCGGACCAGCTGCCGGTCCGCCCGCTGAACGACAGGATGCGGTCGGAGGTAACCACCAGTGCCGAGTAGTCCTGCGCCTCGGCACGGATAAAGCGCTCACCGGCGCTGCGCCGCACGCTGGCCCAGCCGCTCGGCAAGGCACCGATGCCGGCAAAGCGCTGGCTGGTTACCAGCACGGCAACCCCGTTCCCGGTCAGCCGGTACTCGAGCTTTTCCCCGGCACTGAAGGGTAAATCAAAAAATTGCCCCGTTTCCGTGTTCACCGCGGTCACCCCGCCGTCCCCGTCCACCAGGAAGATAGACTTGTCGGCGACGCCGGCGCCAAGCGGCGCCATGGCCAGCACCAGCCACAACAACAGACCCTGTACGCTGGCGGTTCGCACCCTGGCTTTACCGGATTCACGCATCTCACGCTCCCCTGTTGCCGTCATCGTCATGATCGATACGACCACTGCATATCCCGGTCGTTCGCGCTGCCGCGCAGTTGCAGCGTGGCAGCAGCGAGCGCGTGCAGCGTATAATGAACCCATTCGACCCGTATATACCCGCAGCTGATGATTTCCATGTCTGATCCGAGCAAACCCGTCGTTGTCTGTGCGCTGTACCGTTTCGTACGCCTGGAGGATTATCGCGCGCTGCGCACACCCTTGCTGCGACTGCTGCATGAGCATGGCATTGGTGGCACGCTGTTACTGGCACCGGAAGGCATCAATGGCACGGTGTCCGGCTCACGCGCGGCGATTGACGCATTGCTGGCATGGCTGCGGGGCGATGCCCGGCTGTCCGCGCTGGAGGCCAAGGAAGCCTATGCAGATAACATTCCGTTCAAGCGCGCCCGGGTAAAGCTGAAAAAGGAAATCGTCACCCTGGGCGTTCCCGGCATCGATCCGAATCACAGCGTCGGCACCTATGTCGACCCGGCCGACTGGAATGCGCTGATCAGCTCTCCCGACGTGGTACTGGTCGATACCCGCAATGATTATGAAGTCCGCGTCGGCACCTTCCGCAATGCGATCAATCCGCAGACCGGCACGTTTCGGGATTTCCCCGGCTACGTGCAGCGTCAGCTCGACCCGGAAAAACACCGCAAGGTGGCCATGTTCTGTACCGGCGGCATACGTTGCGAGAAGTCCACCGCCCTGCTCAGGCAGCTCGGCTTCGAAAACGTCTACCATCTCAAGGGCGGCATTCTCAAGTACCTGGAGCAGGTTCCGGAACAGCAATCACTCTGGGAAGGCGAATGTTTTGTGTTCGACGAACGGGTCACGGTCGATCACCGGCTGCAACCGGGCAGCTACCGGCAATGCAACGCCTGCCGCATGCCGGTCAGCGCAGCGGACATGGAGAGCCCGGATTATCGGCCCGGCATCAGTTGCCCGCACTGTGCGGACCGGCTTTCCGCGCAGCAACGCGAGCGTTTTGCCGAGCGCCAGAAACAGCTGGAACTGGCACGCGCACGCGGTGAACACCACATCGGCGCGGCGGCACAGCAAACCATGCAGGACAACCGACAGGCGAAGTTGCGGAAGAAACAGCACCAGCAGGGCACGCGGCGCAACACCCGGCACCGCTAGCCGCAACTAGTTGCGCTTCTTCTTCACGTGCCGCATGAGGCGGCTCTTGCGCTTGACCTGGCGTGGCGTGAGCAGGTTCCGGCGCCCCTTGAATGGATTGGCGCCGGTCTTGAATTCAATGCGTACCGGCGTGCCGGTCAACTGCATGGCCGCGCGAAAGGTGTTCATCAGGTAGCGCTGGTAGGCACGCGGCACCTGTTCCGTCTGGTTGCCATGGATCACGATAACCGGGGGGTTGCGCCCGCCCTGGTGTGCGTAACGCAGCTTGATACGCCGGCCATGCACCAGTGGTGGCTGGTGCTCCTGCACTGCGCGTTCCAGCACCCGCGTCAGTTCCGGCGTGGGCAGGTCACGCATGGCGGCAGCGTAGGCCTGCTGGACCAGTGGTAACAATTCGCCCACGCCGGTGCCGTGCCGCGCAGAAATGAATACCGTTGCCGCAAAATCCAGGAACGGCAGGCGCCGCATCAGCTGCTCGCGGATTCGCTCACGGAAATGCGGATCAAGACCATCCCACTTGTTGACGGCCAGCACCAGCGCACGACCCTTTTCGGCAATGTAGCCGGCCAGGCTGGCGTCCTGCTCGCTGATTTCCAGCTGCGCATCGAGTACCAGGATGACGACATTGGCGGCATCGATTGCCTGCAGCGTCTTGATGACACTGAACTTCTCGACGGTTTCGGTAACCCGGGCACGGCGCCGCACACCAGCCGTATCAATCAGCGTGTAGCGCACAGAATCGCGCTCGAAGGGAATAAAGATGCTGTCACGCGTGGTGCCCGGCAGGTCATAAACCAGCACCCGCTCTTCACCGAGCATCCGGTTGATCAGCGTGGACTTGCCGACATTGGGTCGGCCGGCCACGGCCACGCGGATCCGATCCTCGCCGGCGTCCGCGATTTCCGCCTCGGCAGTGGCCGCCGGCAACTGCGCCATCGCCAGCTCCATCAGCTGCACCAGGCCACGGCCATGAGCCGCGGAAACAGCAACCGGGGTACCGAGGCCAAGCCGGTGGAACTCGATCAACGCGGTATCTTCATCAACCCCGTCGATCTTGTTTGCCACCAGGATGCAGGGTTTACCGGTCCTGCGCAGTGCAGTGGCAATGGTTTCATCCAGCGCACTGAGTCCGGCGCGCACATCAACCAGCAGCATGACCAGGTCCGCTTCGGTCACCGCCTGCCAGGATTGCTGCTCCATCAGCCCGCCAAGGTCATCCGCCGCACCGGTCAAACCGCCGGTGTCGATCACGATAAAGGGCCGATCGCCGGTCTTGCCGTCACCATACTTGCGGTCACGCGTGAGCCCCGGAAAATCCGCAACCAGCGCATCGCGGCTGCAGGTCATGCGGTTGAACAGCGTGGACTTGCCGACGTTGGGACGCCCGACGAGCGCGATCACCGGTAACATGGAGAGCTTTCCTTGTTGGCCACAACCAGGCGGGCGCGACGACGCGGACTGTCCCGCACCACCCGGTCAGCAGGATTACGATTCGGAGTGCAGACGATAGGCCGCCAGTTTGCCGGAGTTGCCATAGACATACAGTACATCACCCACCACCAGTGGCTTCACGCGCACACCCTTGCCGTCCAGTTCAACACGCCCGGCAATGTGACCGTCATTACGGGCAAGCAGGTGCACATAACCCTGCGCATCAGCGACCACAACATACTCCCCGAACGACTCCGGCGCAGTCAGCCCGCGGTTGGCCAGGGCTTCCAGCTTCCAGGCCGAGGCACCCGAATTGCGC
>CAJQOV010000098.1 GCA_905480065.1 uncultured Gammaproteobacteria bacterium
CCGGTGAAGTAGGCAATCGCAAACGCGGCCACCAGTGACCAGTGGAACAGCCGCACCAGTGGATCCCAGACCCGAACCTGATACACCGTCATGACGCAACTCCGAAGGAAATGGAAGGAAAAGGTGTCAGGAAGGAAATGGGAAGGAAATGGTGTCAGAGCACATTTACTGCTTATATTAGGAAAATGGGAAGGAAATGGTGTCAGAGCACATTTACTGCTTATATTAGGAAAAAATGTGCTCTGACACCATTTATGCGACACCATTTATGCTGCGGGCAGCAATTATCACTGCGATTGTTAAAATCATGCCAAATATGCAAACCTTGGCACATTGGGTCCAGCTAGCAAGGAAACCGTACCAATGAATATTGATTCGGATACGTACAAATGGGTCTATGCCTTTACCGAAGGTGATGGCAGCAACAAGAAACTGTTGGGTGGCAAGGGTGCCAATCTGTGCGAGATGACTCAGATCGGTCTCAATGTACCGCCGGGCTTCGTGATTACCACCGAGGCCTGTCTGCACTACCTCGAGTCGGGCAGCAAGGCGCTCCCGGAGGACATGATGAGCCAGGTGCGTGAGCACATGGTGCGAGTCGAGCAAGCCACCGGCAAGGGCTTCGGCAACCCGGACAACCCGCTGCTGGTCTCGGTACGCAGCGGCTCGGCGCTGTCGATGCCCGGCATGATGGACACCATCCTCAACCTCGGGCTGAACGCGCAGACGCTGCAGGGTGAGATCCGCCAGACCGGCGATGCACGTTTCGGTTATGACGCCTACCGCCGCTTCATCCAGCTGTTCGGCAAGGTCGCGATGGGTGTGCCCGACGAGGTGTTCGACCAGGAGTTCGATACGGTCAAGCAGGCCGTTCACGTCAAGGAGGATGTGGGACTCTCCGCCGATGATCTGCAACAGGTCAGCGAACGCTTCCTGCGGGTATTCCAGGAGCACACCGGGCGGGCGTTTCCCGAGGATCCGTACGAGCAGCTGGAGATCGCGATCAAGGCGGTATTCAGCTCCTGGACGGGCAAGCGCGCGGTCGACTACCGGCGCGAGTTCAAGATAACCCCGGACATGGCCAACGGCACGGCAGTCAACGTCTGCACCATGGTGTTCGGTAACCGCGGCAACGATTCGGCGACCGGGGTTGGCTTCACCCGCAACCCGGCAACCGGCGAGGACAAGCTGTACGGCGAGTACCTGGTCAATGCGCAGGGCGAGGACGTGGTCGCCGGGATTCGTACCCCGAAGCCGATTCACCAGCTCGCGGTCGAGATGCCCGAGATGGCGCGCCAGCTCGACGAACTGCGCGACCGGCTGGAGAGCCACTACAAAGAGATCCAGGACTTCGAATTCACTATCGAACGCGGTGTGTTGCATTGCCTGCAGACACGCAATGGCAAGATGAACGCGGTCGCCATGGTGCGCACTTCCGTCGAGATGGTGAAGTCGGGCCTGATCAGTAAACAGCAGGCGTTGCTGCGTATCAACCCGATGCACCTCGAGCAGATGCTGTATCCGCGTCTCAGCCCCGGGTTCACAAGGGTGCACCGATGGCCCAGGGCCTCCCGGCGTCGCCGGGTGCGGCCTCCGGCTGTGCGGTGTTTGATGCCGATCGTGCCGAGTTGCAGGGCAGGGACCTGGCGCGCCCGGTGATCCTGGTGCGCGAAGAAACCAAGCCCGATGACATACACGGCTTCTTTGCCGCGCAGGGCATTCTGACCAGCCGTGGCGGCAAGACCTCGCACGCCGCGGTGGTTGCGCGCGGCATGGGCAAGCCCTGCGTCGCGGGCGCTGAAGGGATACAGGTGGATGTGCAGCGGTGCGAGGCGACCGTTGGTGCACACGTGATCCGCGAAGGCGACATGATCACGATCGACGGTTCGAGCGGCAACTTGTACCTCGGCCTGGTACCGATGGTCGAACCGGAGTTCTCCGACGAGCTGAACCGGCTGCTGCAATGGGCGGACGATGTCGCCTATCTGCGCGTGATGGCAAACGCCGATACCCCGGCCGATGCGGCGCGTGCGCTCAAGTTCGGTGCACGCGGGATCGGCCTGTGCCGCACCGAACGCATGTTCAATGCCGTCGAGCGCCTGCCGGTGGTGGTCGAGATGATCGTGGCGGATAACGAGCAGCAACGCCAGTCTGCGCTTGACCGGCTGCTGCCGATGCAACGCGCCGACTTCCGCGGTCTGTTCGAGACGATGGCGCCGCGGCCGGTGACCATCCGTCTGCTCGACCCGCCGATCCACGAGTTCCTGCCCAGCGAACGGCAGCTGCAGGGTGAAATCGAGCAGTTGCGGCACCTGCGCGAGTCGATACTCGGGATGGACGTGCTGGCCAGTTCGTTGATGCTGATTGAAGGAGGTATCAGTGCCGGCGGCGAGCCGGCCGTGAAGCAGATCGTCAGCGCGGACCTGGTCGAGGCGGCGATTACCAAGAAAGAGCAGATACTGCGCAAGGTGCGTGCACTCACCGAAGTGAACCCGATGCTTGGCCACCGCGGCGTGCGCCTCGGCATTACCTACCCGGAGATCTACCGCATGCAGATCCGCGCGATCCTCGAGGCCGAGGCGGAATGTGTCGCCAAGGGGCTCGAGGTCCATCCACAGATGATGGTGCCGCAGGTGTGTACCGCCGAAGAGCTGCGCTGGATCAAGAAGTATGTGGACGAGATACGTGCCGAGGTCGAGGCGAACACCGGGCAGACGCTCAGTTGCCGCTTCGGCACCATGATCGAGGTGGTGCGTGCCTGTATGCGCGCCGATAGCCTGGCCCAGGAGGCCGACTTCTTCTCGTTCGGTACCAATGACCTCACCCAGGCGACCTTCTCATTCTCGCGCGAGGATGCGGAGAACAAGTTCCTGCCGATGTATAACCAGCGCGGCATCCTGCAGGACAATCCGTTTGATGTGCTCGACACGAAGGGTGTGGGCAAGTTGATGGAACTGGCGGTGCAGTGGGGTAGACAGACAAAACCAGGCCTCTCGGTTGGCATATGCGGCGAACACGGCGGCCATCCCTCCTCGATCGCCTTCTGCCACAAGGCGGGCCTGGACTACGTGTCGTGCTCGGCGCCGCGCGTGCCGGTGGCGCGCCTGGCCGCGGCCCACGCGGCGCTGACCGCCTGAGAACAATGGGGGCGGGCATCGCCCGCCCCTTTAGCAGGCGCCTGACCCTGTGGCGATTTTCCTGTCGCCCTTTCCCTGCGCCTGTGCGCGAGATATTTTTTATCGTGAAATCTCCTGCGATCCCTGCGCGAGAACCTTGCTGATGCGTGGCCCCGGCACACAAAAAAGCCGGGCAAGGCCCGGCTTTTTTGCTACAGGAAAACAGCAGTTATTCAGCGACAGGCGCGCCACCCTCGGGACGATCCACCAGCTCGACATAGGCCATTGGCGCCTTGTCACCGGTACGGAAACCCATCTTCAGGATGCGCAGGTAACCGCCGGGGCGATTCCGGTAACGCGGACCCAGCTCATTGAACAGCTTGGTGACCACATCGCGGTCACGCAGGCGGTTGAATGCCAGGCGACGATGATGTACCGAGTCACTCTTGGCCATGGTGATAAACGGCTCGGCAACCCGGCGCAATTCCTTGGCCTTGGGCAGCGTGGTCTTGATGGCCTCGTGGCGCAGCAAGGAACACGCCATGTTCTGGAACATGGCCTTGCGGTGTGAACTGTTGCGGTTTAGTTGCCGCCCTGACTTGCGATGACGCATGATGGAATCCTGTTAACTGTACTAGCCGTTGACGGCTTCGGTTTTCTTGCTGGCAAGACGGGCCGGTGGCCAGTTCTCCAGGCGCATACCCAGTGACAGCCCCTTGGTGGCCAGCACGTCCTTGATTTCCGTCAGTGACTTCTTGCCCAGGTTCGGGGTCTTCAGCAGCTCGACCTCGGTGCGCTGGATCAGATCACCAATGTAATAGATGCTTTCCGCCTTCAGGCAGTTGGCCGATCGTACGGTCAGCTCCAGGTCATCCACCGGACGCAGCAGGATCGGGTCCACAGCTGCTTGCTCGGTGTCGGGGGTCTCGTGGGCACTGGCCTGCAGATCGACAAATGCAGACAGCTGGTCCTGCAGAATGGTCGCAGCGTGACGGATGGCCTCTTCCGGATCCACCGTGCCGTTGGTCTCGATGTCGATGATCAGCTTGTCCAGGTCGGTACGCTGTTCGACACGGGCACGGTCGACATTATAGGAAACCCGGCTGACCGGACTGAAGGAAGCGTCCAGCTGCAGGCTGCCGATCGGGCGGCTCTCGTCTTCATCACCGTCCTTGCGGGTTGCCGGCTGGTAGCCGCGGCCCTTGGCGACCCTCAGCTTCATGTTCAGCTCGCCGGCACGGGTCAGGTTGGCAATCACAAAATCCGGGTTGATCACCTCGATATCGTGGTCCAGCTTGATGTCACCCGCAGTAACCGGGCCCGGGCCTTTCTTGCCCAGGGTGAGAGTTGCCTCTTCGCGATTGTGCATGCGCAGCGCAACCTTTTTCAGGTTGAGCAGGATGTCGATAACATCTTCCTGCACGCCCTCGATGGTCGAGTACTCATGCAGCACCCCGTCGATTTCAACATTGACGATCGCGGTACCCGGCATGGAAGAAAGCAGGATGCGGCGCAGTGCATTGCCGAGCGTATGCCCGAATCCGCGCTCCAGAGGTTCCAGCGTCACCCTGGCATGTTTTCCAGTAACAGCCTGAACATCCACGATACGAGGTTTCAGGAATTCGTTGACTTTACCCAGCATGTACAAGTTCCTCAGCTATTACTTGGAATACAATTCGACGATCAGGTGCTCGTTGATGTCGGCCGGTAGTTCACTGCGCTCCGGACGCGCCTTGTAGACACCCTGCATCTTCTTGGTATCCACGTCGATCCAGTCAGCGATTCCGCGCTGCTGCGCAAGGCCCACGGCAGACTGGACACGCAACTGCTCGCGACACTTGTCATTCACACTGACCACGTCATTCGGCCGCACCTGGTAGGACGGAATATTCACCCGCGCACCGTTTACGCTGACCCCGTTGTGACGCACCAGCTGGCGCGATTCACTGCGCGAGGAGGAGAAGCCCATCCGGTAGACCACGTTGTCCAGGCGCCCTTCCAGCAACTGCAGCAGGTTCTCACCCGTGGAACCCTTGGTCGTGGCAGCCTGCTTGTAGTAATTGCGGAACTGGCGCTCAAGGATGCCGTAGATGCGGCGTACCTTTTGCTTCTCGCGCAGCTGCGTGGCGTAATCCGACAGACGCGTGCGGCGCTGGCCATGCTGGCCGGGCGGGAACGGACGGCTCTCGACGGCGCACTTGGCGGTGAAGCATTTCTCGCCCTTCAGGAACAACTTGCCACCCTCGCGGCGACACTGACGGCACTTGGATCCGGTGTACTTTGCCATGATTCTCTATCCTTCCTAGACGCGGCGCTTTTTGGGCGGACGGCAACCGTTATGCGGGATTGGCGTCACGTCGGTAATATTGGTGATCTGGAAACCGCAGTTGTTCAGTGCGCGCACCGCGGATTCGCGACCCGGGCCCGGACCTTTCACCTCGACTTCAAGATTCTTCATGCCGAATTCCTTCACTTTCTCACCGGCCTTCTCGGCGGCAACCTGTGCGGCAAACGGCGTACTCTTGCGCGAACCGCGGAAGCCGGAACCGCCAGACGTTGCCCATGCCAGTGCATTACCCTGGCGATCGGTAATCAGAATGATGGTGTTGTTGAAAGAAGCGTGAATGTGAGCGATGCCGTCTGCGACATCCTTCTTCACTTTCTTGCGTACAGGAGCTTTTGCCATACCCGGTTTCCAGTATCAGATCTTGATTAAGGGTTATTTGCGAATCGGACGGCGCGGGCCCTTGCGGGTACGTGCATTCGTCTGCGTTTGCTGGCCATGTACCGGCAGACCACGACGGTGCCGGATGCCTCGGTAGCAGCCCAGGTCCATCAGGCGCTTGATGTTCATGGACACGGTACGGCGCAGGTCGCCTTCCACCGTGTACTTGACCACTTCATTACGAATAGACTCGATTTCCGACTCACTGAGATCCTTGATCTTCATATCCGGCTTGACACCGGTTGAAGCGCAGATCTTGTGCGCGGTTACCCGGCCGATGCCATAGATGCCGGTCAGGGCAATCACCGCATGTTTGTGGTCAGCAATGTTAATTCCGGCAATACGTGCCATGTAAACTCTCTCCAGAAGCCAGCGATTGGGCGCAACGCGAAAAGCGCGATAGGATAGCCTTAATACGTCGCCAAATCAAATACAAACCACACCCCACAGACCGCGCCACAGGCACCGTACTCGCGTGAAATGTTATTAAATTCAATGTCCTGCATACAGTCCGCGACTGCTCAGCCCTGACGCTGTTTGTGGGGCCATCCTTGCAGATGACCCGCACCACACCCTTGCGCCGTATGACCTTGCAATTGCGGCAGATACATTTGACCGAAGCACGCACTTTCATGTCATTACACCTTGTCGTTGGCCTGCTGCTAACGCAGCATTCCGGTTCTGCCGTGGCCCTTGAGATTGGCCTTCTTCATCAAACCGCTGTACTGGTGTGAAACCAGGTGGGTCTGTACCTGTGCCATGAAATCCATGGTCACCACGACGATAATCAACAACGATGTACCACCAAAATAGAACGGTACATTCCAGTAAAGAATCAGGAATTCCGGCATCAGGCACACCAGCGTGATGTAGACAGCACCCGCCGTAGTCAGGCGTGTCATGACGCGATCGATGTAACTAGCCGTCTGTTCGCCGGGACGTATGCCGGGAATGAAGGCACCGGACTTCTTCAGATTTTCTGCCGTTTCCTTGGAATTGAACACCAGCGCGGTGTAGAAAAAGCAGAAAAACACAATGGCCATGGCGTAACAGAGCACATACAGCGGCTGACCAGGAGACAGCGTCGAAGCGACATCGCGCAGCCAGCCCATCCCTTCACTCTGCCCTACCCAGCTGCCCATGGTAGCGGGGAACAGGATGATACTGGATGCGAAAATCGGCGGAATCACACCGGCCATGTTGATCTTCAGTGGCAGGTGCGTGCTTTGCGCGGCATATACCTTGCGACCCTGCTGGCGCTTTGCGTAATTCACCGTGATGCGGCGCTGCCCGCGCTCGACGAATACCACGAATCCGGTCACCGCCAGTGCCAGTGCGAACAGCACCAGGATGGTCAGTACGTTCATTTCACCGGTACGCGCCAGCTCCAGCGTACCGCCGATGGCGGATGGCAGGCCGGCCACGATACCGGAAAAGATAATCAGCGAAATGCCGTTGCCAACGCCACGTTCGGTGACCTGCTCACCGAGCCACATCAGGAAGATGGTACCGGTCACCAGCGTAACCACGGCGGTCAGCACAAACCCCGGCCCGGGATTCAGCACCAGGCTGCCGCCACCCATGGTCTGCGCCTGCAGCGCAGTGGAAATTCCGAACGCCTGCATGGTGGCAAGACCGACGGTGCCATAGCGGGTGTACTGGGTGATCTTGTGCCGTCCGGCCTCACCCCCCTCTTTCTTGAGCTGCTCCAGGGTCGGTACGGTCACGGTGAGCAGATTCATGATAATGGAGGCAGAAATGTACGGCATGATACCGAGCGCAAACAGCGACAGGCGCTCCAGCGCGCCACCGGAAAACATGTTGAACATTTCCAGGATCGTGCCACGCTGTTGCTCGACCAGCTGCGCCAGCACGTGCGGATCAATTCCCGGCAACGGGATAAAGGATCCGATGCGGAACACAATGATGGCGCCAATGACGAAAAAGAGCCGCTGGCGCAGCTCTTTCAACTGCCCGATGCTGGCGGCAGTGCCGGATAGTGAGGAACCAATAGCCATTTATTCCTCGACCTTGCCCCCGGCAGCTTCGATCGCTGCACGCGCGCCCTTGGTCACCTTGATTCCCTTCACGGTAACTGCCTTGTCGATCGTACCCGAGGCAAACACCTTCACGCGCTCGATATGGCGCGGCACCAGGTTTGCCTGCTTGATTGCGTCGAGATCGATCACGTCCGCATTCACGGCCGCCAGCTCGTGCAGGCGAATTTCGCCAGTCGCGCGTGACTTGGCCGTGGTAAAGCCGACTTTCGGCAAGCGGCGTTGCAGCGGCATCTGGCCGCCTTCGAAACCGACCTTGTGGAAACCGCCAGAGCGCTCTTTCTGACCCTTGTGGCCACGGCCACAGGTCTTGCCCAGTCCGGAACCGATGCCGCGGCCGACGCGTCTGGCGTCGGTCTTGCTGCCCGGACCCGGCTTGATTGAATTCAGTTTCATGTTCAGCCCTCGACCTTCACCATGTAGGCGATCTTGTTGATCATGCCGCGCACTTCCGGGGTGTCCTGCACCTCTACGGTGTGGTGCATGCGGCGCAGGCCCAGGCCACGCACCGTGTCCTTGTGGCTCTGCAGCCGTCCGTGCGCACTGCGCACCTGGGTAACCTTGATTGTCTTGGCCATGACCTACTCCAGAATTTCCTTCAGCGTTTTGCCGCGTCGGGTCGCAACCTCTTCCGGCGAACGCATCTGCTCCAGGCCGCGAATCGTGGCACGCAATACGTTCATCGGGTTGCTCGAACCGATACACTTGGCCAGCACATTGTGCACGCCGACCACCTCGAACACGGCGCGCATGGCGCCACCGGCGATAATTCCGGTACCTTCGGATGCGGGCTGCATGTACACCTTGGCCGCGCCGTGACGCGCCGACAGCGGATACTGCAGCGTGCCTTCCTTGAGATTAACCGTGATCATGTTCTTGCGGGCTGATTCCATCGCTTTCTGGATGGCTGCCGGCACTTCACGTGCCTTGCCGTAGCCGTAACCGACCCGGCCTTCACCGTCACCCACCACGGTCAGCGCGGTAAAGCCGAACTGGCGACCACCCTTGACGACCTTCGCGACACGATTGACGGTAACCAGCTTTTCCAGCAGTCCGTCGCCCTGTACCTGTGATTCTACCCTTGCCATAACTCAGCCCTTGATCAGAATTCGAGTCCGCCTTCACGGGCGGCATCAGCCAGCGCCTTCACGCGGCCATGGTATTTGAAACCGGAGCGGTCAAAAGCAACCCGGTCGATGCCGGCAGCCTTGGCACGTTCCGCGATGGTCTTGCCCACCACGACGGCAGCGGCGGCGCCACCGGTCTTTTCGATACCGGTGCGCACTTCCTTGTCGAGCGTGGATGCGCTCACCAGCACCACACCGCCTTCCGGCGCGATGACCTGTGCGTAAATGTGCCGTGGTGTGCGATGTATGCACAAACGGTTGACTCCCAGCGTCTTGATGTGGGAGCGGGTGCGGCGTGCGCGACGCAAGCGTGTTTGCTTCTTGTCCATATCCGGTGCCTGTTAATGAATGCCTATTTCTTCTTCGCTTCTTTGCGAACCACCACTTCATCCGAGTAGCGCACGCCCTTGCCCTTGTAGGGCTCCGGCGGACGAAACCCGCGAATCTCTGCGGCGACCTGACCGACCTTCTGCTTGTCACAGCCCTTGATCAGGATTTCGGTCTGGCTCGGCGTCTCGGCGGTCACACCTTCCGGCAACTCGTAGTCCACCGGGTGCGAAAAACCCAGCGTCAGGTTGAGCGAATTGCCCTTGGCCTGGGCACGATAACCCACACCCACCAGCTCCAGCTTGCGCTGGAATCCGTCACTGACGCCGACCACCAGGTTGTTGATCAGTGCGCGGGTGGTACCGGCCAGCGCATTGGCAGCCTGCGACTCATTGCGTGCACTGAAGGTCAGCACATCCCCGTCACGCACCATCTCGACCAGCTCGTGGATGGTGTGCTCAAGCGTGCCCTTCGGGCCCTTGACGGTGGCCAGCTGTCCGCTTGCATTGATCTCAACGCCCTTCGGCAGCTGGATCGGTTTTTTCGCTACTCTCGACATTTCTCTATCTGCCTGGCTTAACTTACGATGCAGAGCACTTCGCCGCCCTGCCCGCTTGCGCGGGCCTTGCGGTCGCTCATCACGCCCCTGGAAGTGGACACGATGGCCACGCCAAGACCGTTCTGAATGCTCGGAATTTCGTCCTTGCCCTTGTACAGGCGCAGACCGGGACGGCTGGCGCGCTGGATGCTTTCGATAACCGGCTTGCCGTTGTAGTACTTCAGCTCAACCGTCAGTACCGGCTTGCCGTCCACGGCGGCCGTGGAGAAGCCCTTGATATAGCCCTCGTCCAGCAGCACCTGCGCAATGGAGCATTTCAGCCGCGAAGACGGCATCGAAACGGCCACCTTGCTGGCGGACTGCCCGTTACGGATACGGGTAAGAAAATCTGCAATCGGATCGGTCATCATAGTCGTTTACCAGCTCGCCTTGACCAGGCCGGGCACATCACCGCGCATGGCGGCCTCGCGCAGCTTGTTCCGGCACAGTCCAAATTTACGGTAGTAGCCATGCGGCCTTCCGGTCACGCGGCAACGGTTACGGCCACGCACGGGACTGGTGTCACGCGGCATAGCCTGCAGCTTCATCTGCGCCTCGTAGCGCTCCTCGTAGGAAGCTGTCTTGCTGTTGATAATTTCTTTCAGCGCGGCGCGCTTCGGTGCAGCGCGCTTCACTGCGCGTGCACGCTTTTCCTCGCGGGCGATCATCGATGTTTTTGCCATAGCTCTGGACCTCAGTGCCGGAACGGGAAGTTGAATGCAGCCAGCAGGGCGCGCGCTTCTTCGTCCGTTCTTGCGGTTGTCGTAAATGTAATATCCATGCCACGCAGGGCATCAATCTTGTCGTAATCGATCTCCGGGAAGATGATCTGTTCCTTCACACCCATGTTGTAGTTGCCACGTCCGTCAAAGGAACGCGGGTTCATGCCACGGAAGTCGCGGATACGCGGGATCGCGATATTGATCAGGCGATCCAGGAACTCGTACATCTGCTCGCGGCGCAGGGTCACCTTGCAGCCGACCGGCCAGCCCTCGCGTACCTTGAAGCCGGCAACCGACTTGCGTGCATTGATCACGATCGGCTTCTGGCCCGCGATCTTGGTCATGTCTCCCACGGCATGTTCCATGACCTTGCGGTCTGCAACTGCCTCACCGACTCCCATGTTGAGAGTGATCTTGGTGATGCGCGGAACCTCCATCGGGTTCTTGTAACTGAACTGCTTCTGGAGTTCCGGAACCACGGTTTCAGCGTAAAACTGTTTCAGCCTGGCCATTTCATTAACCCATCAAATCAGATGTCTACCACTTCACTGGTAGACTTGAAAAAACGCACCTTGCGACCGTCTTCCAGTATCTTGAAGCCGACACGGTCACCCTTTTTGGTCTGCGAGTTGTAGAGCATCACGTTGGAGCCGTCGATCGGCATTTCCTTTTCGATAATGCCGCCGCTGACGCCGCGATTCGGATTCGGCTTGGTGTGGCGCTTGACCATGTTGATGTCAGCCACTACCAGGTGCCCGTCCGGCATCACGCGCAGCACGCTGCCTCGCTTGCCCTTGTCCCTGCCTGCAATGACGATTACGTCATCACCTTTCTTGATCTTGTTCATAGTCCGCTCCTACAGCACTTCTGGCGCCAGCGAAATAATTTTCATGAACCGCTCACTGCGCAGCTCGCGGGTGACCGGTCCGAAAATGCGGGTGCCGATCGGCTGCAGCTGGTTGTTCAGCAGCACCGCGGCATTACCGTCGAAACGGATCAGCGAACCGTCCGGGCGGCGCACACCCTTGCGGGTACGTACCACGACCGCGTTGTAGACCTCGCCCTTTTTCACCTTGCCGCGCGGAATAGCTTCCTTCACGCTGACCTTGATGATGTCGCCAATACGCGCATAACGCCGGTGGGAACCACCCAATACCTTGATGCACATCAGCCGGCGCGCGCCGCTGTTGTCCGCTACATCAAGTATTGTCTGCATCTGAATCATGCTGTTATTCCATTCGTCTCGTTTCGCAAAACAGGTGCGTTAATCACGGCGCCCGACTATTTCTACCAGCTTCCAGGACTTGGTTTTCGAATAGGGACGACATTCCTGGATCGTCACCAGATCACCTTCCTGGCAAGCATTGTTCTCATCATGGACATGCAGCTTGGTGGAACGGCGAATGTACTTGCCATACACCGGATGTTTCACCTTGCGCTCGATCAGCACGGTGGCAGATTTGTCCATCTTGTTGCTGATCACCCTGCCGGTGACCACGCGTACCGTTGCAGACGTCTCGCTCATGATGCCTTACCTGCCTTCTTTTTCTCGTTCAGCACGGTATATACCCGCGCGATGTCCTTGCGTACCCTGGTGATCTGATCCGGGCGCGACAGCTGGCCGATACCGCGCTGCATACCGAGATTGAACTTTTCGCGCAGCAGGTTATGCAGTTCCAGCGTAAGTTCGCTGACCGACTTGTTTCTCATTTCTGCGGCATTCATCACATCACCGTCCGTGCTACAAAGGTTGTCTTGAAAGGTATCTTGGCAGCCGCCAGCTTGAACGCCTCGCGTGCGTCGGTCTCGGATACACCCTCGATTTCATAGAGCATGCGGCCCGGCTGGATCTGGGCAATCCAGTATTCCACGTTGCCCTTGCCCTTGCCCTGGCGCACTTCGATCGGCTTTTTGGTGATCGGCACGTCCGGAAAGATGCGGATCCACAGCTTGCCGCCACGCTTCACGAAGCGGGTAATGGTGCGGCGCGCGGATTCGATCTGGCGCGATGTCATGCGGCCACGATCAGCGGCCTTCAGGCCATACTCACCGAAGCTTACCTTGTTGCCGCGCTGCGCGAGGCCACGGTTGCGACCCTTTTGCTGCTTGCGAAATTTTGTTCTCTTTGGCTGTAACATTACTGATTCACTCCGCTATCAGGAGGCCGCCTTGCGGGCGCCTTCCGTCTCTGCTTCCTGTTCCTTGCCGATAACCTCACCCTTGAAGATCCACACCTTCACGCCGATCTTGCCGTAGGTGGTGTTGGCTTCGGCAGTACCATAATCGATGTCCGCACGCAGTGTGTGCAGCGGCACGCGACCCTCGCGATACCATTCATCGCGCGCAATTTCAGCACCGTTCAAACGGCCACCGACCTTGATCTTGATGCCCTGCGCACCGATGCGCATCGAGTTGCTTACCGCACGCTTCATGGCGCGACGGAACATGATGCGCTTTTCCAGCTGCTGGGCCACGCTTTCTGCCACCAGATAGGCGTCCAGCTCCGGCTTGCGGATTTCCTCGATGTTGATGCTCACCGGGATACCCATCTTGATCGACACTTCCTTGCGCAGTGCGTCGATATCTTCGCCCTTCTTGCCGATCACGATGCCCGGACGTGCCGTGTGCACGGTAATGACAGCGTTGTTGGCCGGGCGCGCAATCTGGATGCGGCTAACCGAGGCCTGCGACAGGCGCTGCTTGAGGAACTCACGGATCTTGAGATCCATGTTCAGGTAATCGGCATACTTGCCCGAGTTGGCATACCAGGTGGAAGTCCAGTCCTTGACAATGCCAAGACGAATACCTGTTGGATGTACTTTTTGACCCATGCTGCTCTAATGCCTCTGCCTGTTGTGCTATGCGTCGCCCACCGTAACGGTGATGTGACTGCTGCGTTTCAGAATCCGGTTACCACGGCCCTTGGCACGTGCATGAAAACGTTTCATGGTACGCGCCTGGTTGACGAATATCGCGGAAACTTTCAGCTCGTCGATATCCGCACCTTCGTTATGTTCTGCATTTGCTATGGCCGACTCCAGCACCTTGCGCACGATTACCGCGGCCTTCTTGGGGCTGAACAGCAGCAAATTAAGCGCCTTTTCCACCGGCATGCCACGCACCTGGTCTGCGACCAGGCGGGCTTTCTGCGGTGAAATATGCACCTGCTTCAATGTTGCACTGACCTGCATCTGTATATCCTCTTACTTGGCCTTCTTGTCAGCCGCGTGCCCGCGGAAGGTCCGGGTCAGTGCGAACTCACCCAGCTTGTGGCCAACCATGTTTTCATTGACCAGTACCGGGACATGCTGGCGACCGTTATGGATCGCGATGGTCAGCCCGACCATTTCCGGGATCACCATGGAACGGCGCGACCAGGTCTTGATCGGACGCTTGTTGTTTTCCGCCACCGCCTTGTCCACCTTCTTTTGCAGGTGGTTGTCAATGAACGGACCTTTTCTGATAGAACGTGCCACGTTAGCTAATCCTCTTGTTTACTTCTTGTGACGCCGTCTGACGATCATGTTGTCAGTGCGCTTGTTGCTGCGGGTGCGATAACCCTTGGTCGGGGTACCCCACGGACTGACCGGGTGGCGGCCACCGGAAGTGCGGCCCTCGCCACCACCGTGCGGGTGATCGACCGGGTTCATGGCTACACCGCGCACCGTCGGGCGCTTGCCGCGCCAGCGGGTAGCACCGGCCTTGCCAAGTGAACGCAAGCCGTGTTCCACATTCCCGACTTCGCCAATCGTGGCGATACAATCGGACAGTACCTTGCGCATTTCACCGGAACGCAGGCGCAGCGTTGCATGGTCACCGGTCCGCGCCACCAGCTGTGCGCTGCTGCCGGCACTGCGGGCCAGCTGGCCGCCCTTGCCGGGCTTCATTTCGATATTGTGCACCAGCGAACCAACCGGGATGTTGCGCATGGGCATGGCATTGCCGGGTTTGATCGGCGCATCGCTGCCGTTGAAAATATCATCACCGGCCTTGACACCCTTCGGAGCAAGGATGTAGCGGCGCTCGCCATCCGTGTACAGCAACAGCGCAATGTGCGCGGAGCGGTTCGGATCATACTCGATTCGTTCCACCTTTGCCGGCACGCCGAGCTTGTCGCGCTTGAAATCAATGATCCGGTAGTGCTGTTTGTGACCACCGCCCTGGTGTCGGGTGGTGATACGGCCGGCATTGTTACGGCCGCCGTTCTTCAGCTTCACATCAAGCAGCGGCGTGTGCGGCTTGCCCTTGTGCAGGTCCGGTGTGTGGACACTGACAACGAAGCGCCGGCCCGGCGAAGTTGGTTTTGCTTTAACGAGTGGCATTGCTCTGTTTCCTTGTACGGAGATCGCGCATCATGCGCCGATTATTCCGCTCCCATAAAATCGATATCGTTCCCTTCAGCGAGGGTCACATAGGCCTTTTTCCAGTCAGCACGCTTGCCAATGCTCTGGCCATGACGCTTTACCTTGCCCAGCATGTTGCAGATCTGCACGCTGTTCACCTTGACGTCGAACATCAGCTCGACGGCCTTGCGGACTTCCGGCTTGGTTGCACCCGGCAGCACCTTGAACGCGTACTGCCGTGCGCTATCTGCAATGCGGGTGGTCTTCTCGGACACGATCGGTGCCAGCAGCACCTTCATCAGACGCTCCTGGTTCATGCCAGACGCTCCTCGAGTTGTTTCAGGGCCGCAGTCGTAAACAGCACCTTTTCAAAGCCGATCAGGCTGACCGGATCAACCCCGGCAACGTCGCTGATCGCCACGTTCGGCAGGTTACGTGCGGCCAGCACCAGGTTGTCATCCTTCGCAGCAGTCACGATCAGCACGTTATCCAGGCCCATTTCCTTGAGCTTTCCGGCCAGCTCACGCGTCTTCGGTGCAGTAACCGCGAATGAACCGGTCGCCAGCAGGCGCTCCTGGCGCAGCAATTCGGAAACAATCGAGCACATCGCACCGCGATACATCTTGCGATTGATCTTCTGCGCATAATCGCGCGGCACTGACGCAAACGTCGTGCCACCGCCGCGCCACAGCGGGCTGCGGATAGTGCCGGCACGTGCGCGGCCAGTGCCCTTCTGGCGCCACGGCTTGATGCCGCCGCCACTGACCATGCCGCGGCTCTTTTGCTGCGAATTACCGGAACGCGCACTCGCCAGACAGGCGGTTACCACCTGGTGCACGAGCGCTTCCTTGAACGCCTGCCCGAACGTGTCGTCCGACAGCGTAACCGAGCCTGAACCCACTAACTGCAATTCCATCGTTTACTCCTAACGCGCCTTGACTGCCGGGCGAATGATCACGTCACCACCTTTCGCACCCGGCACCGAACCCCTGACCAGCAGCAGGTTGCGCTCCGCATCCACGCGGACCACTACGATATTCTGGGTGCTGCGGCGCACATTACCCATGTGACCGCACATCTTCTTGCCTTTCACAACACGACCCGGGGTCTGGTTCTGACCGATAGAACCCGGCGCGCGGTGCGACAGCGAGTTGCCGTGGGTAGCGTCCTGGGTGGCAAAGTGATAGCGCTTGATCACGCCGGCAAATCCCTTGCCGATCGAGGTCCCGGTAACGTCGACCTTCTGGCCGGGTTCGAAGATTTCCACCTTGATTTCACTGCCAACCTGAATATCCGCGCCTTCGCCGTCAGACAGCGGGAATTCCCACAGCCCGCGACCCGCCTCGCTCCCGGCCTTGGCGAAATGTCCTGCCATCGGCCTGGTGACACGGCTGGCGCGGCGCGACCCGGTGGTCACCTGCAGGGCACGATAGCCATCGTTCTCGACAGTCTTGACCTGGGTGACGCGGTTCGGGTCTACAGCAATCACCGTCACCGGCACAGTTACACCATCATCCTGGATGATGCGTGTCATGCCTGCCTTGCGTCCTACAATTCCGATCGTCATGTTGCTTACCCGTCTAGTTCAGCTTGATCTGAACATCCACGCCGGCGGCGAGGTCCAGTTTCATCAACGCGTCAACCGTCTTTTCAGTCGGATCGACGATGTCCATCAGGCGCTTGTGTGTCCGAATCTCGTACTGGTCGCGCGCATCCTTGTTCACGTGTGGTGAAATCAGGATGGTAAAACGCTCTTTCCGGGTCGGCAGCGGAATGGGACCGCGTACCTGCGCACCGGTGCGCTTGGCAGTTTCGACAATTTCTGCCGCCGACTGGTCAATAAGACGATGGTCGAAGGCTTTTAGTCGAATCCGGATTCTCTGGTTGCTCATGTAATTTATCCAACAATAAACATTAAACGTGAGACGTTAAATGTGATACGTGATTCGTTACATGTGAGACGTGAAATGGTTTGCTTCACGTTTCACGTTTCACCTTTCACGTGTCACC
>CAJQOV010000099.1 GCA_905480065.1 uncultured Gammaproteobacteria bacterium
ACTCAAACTGCTCGCGCGCCTCGCGCAGCGGCAAATCGTAGGGCAGGGCAGGTCCCGGCTTTCCTTCAGCGCCCGCTTGCTGCTGGGCGCTGATAGCATGGTCTATCTCATCCACTCCGATTTCATCTCCGCTCCCCAGGATCAGCAACCGCTGCACCAGGTTCTTCAGCTCGCGAATATTCCCCGGCCAGTTATAACTGCGCAAGCGGTTCTGCGCCGCAACACTGAAATGACGGTATGGCAGGTGCTCGTTGCTGACCATGTAGTCGATATAAAAGTTCAGCAGGTCGTGCACGTCGTCTTCGTGCTCGCGCAAGGGAGGAATCCGCAGCGGCAAGACATTGAGCTGGTAGAACAGGTCTTCACGGAACCGCCCTGCGGCCACCTCTTGCTCAAGGTTCTTGTGCGTGGTTGCAATCATGCGCATATCGACATCAACATTGCCGTTACCGCCGATGCGCCTGAAAGTATGCGTTTGCAGCACACTCAGCAGACGTGCCTGTGTTTGCAGGTCCATGTCGGCGACATCACCGATACACAGTGTTCCTCCGTTGGCCTGCTCAAGACGCCCGTAGCTTACTGCCTCACCCTCTTCATGGCCGAACAGCTCCTCGGCAGAGTTGTGCTCGGATATCGAACCCACCGCGATTTCCACGAACGGGCCGTTACGGCGCGGGCTCTGGTCATGAATGTAGCGTGCGAACGTGCGCATGCCGGACCCGGACTCGCCACTGATCAGTACGCTGCTGTTGTGCTGCGCGATCTTGCGCGCCTGGCTGCGCAGCTGGTTCATGATCACGGTCCGGCCAATCGGCTCGACGACCGGTTGGGCATACACACGCAGATCGGTATTTTCCCGCTGCAGGCGATCGCTCTCGAACGCCCGCTCAACCGTGATCAGCAATTTCGCCAGCGAGATCGGCTTCTCTATGAAATCGTATGCCCCCAGCCGGGTGGCTTCGACTGCAGTCTCGACAGTCCCATGGCCTGACATCATGACCACCGGACAGGGCAGGTCACCGCTTTCCGACCATTCGCGCAACAGCGAAATACCGTCGATGTCTTCCATCCAGATATCCAGCAGAATCAGATCGGGTCGCCGTGCGAGGCGCGCCTTGCGTGCCGCCTCACCATTTTCGGCAGTCGTCACCGAGTAGCCTTCATCCTCAAGAATGTCACGCACCAGGCTACGGATATCCGGTTCGTCATCTACTACAAGAATGTGTCGACCTGCCATACACGCTGTTCCGTAACGGTTTGTGCGTCTTTATGTCTGTTACCGGAGGCGCCTGATACGGCACCGTTCCGGGAATGCGATTATAGCCCACTCTCGCTGGCTGGTACTGAACTGTTCGCAACGCCCGGCACGCGCAAGGGCCGCCCCGCTGACTGTAACAGCCGAATTACCACCTGCGCGCCACCGGATGCGAGCGTGTCGGCACTGATGGTACCCGCGTGCTCCTCAACAATCTTCTTCACAATAGCCAGGCCGAGCCCGCTACCCCTGGGCTTGGTGGAGACATAGGGCTCAAACAGGTTTTCCATGATGTCGTGTGAAAAACCGGGGCCGTTATCTGTAATGGTCATTACAACCTGTTCCTGACCGGAGATATTTTCGTTACGGGTCGCAACACAGATACGCACAGGGACGGTTTCTCTGCAGGCTTCCAGCGAGTTCTTCAACAGGTTGTGCAGCAGCTGGCGCAGGCGCCCGGGATCGCCATCAATCACGGGGTTGTCCGCATCCAGTTGCTCGACCAGTTCCACCGAGGCGTCAGTACTGCGATACAGGTCCAGCACCTCCTGGATCAGATGATGCAAATTCATCGGTTCCAGGTTGATTTGCGGAATGCGCGCATACTCGCTGAAGGCATTGACCATTTTCTTCATCGCCTCAACCTGGTTGACGATGGTACGCGTCGAACGATCGAGGATTTCCGCATCTTCCGGCGCCATGCTGTCCAGGTATCGACGGCGCAGGCGTTCCGCCGAGAGCTGGATCGGCGTCAACGGATTCTTGATTTCATGCGCCAGCCGGCGCGCCACCTCACCCCAGGCTGCATTGCGCTGCGCCTGCAGCAACGCTGTTATATCATCGATCACGATTACCATGCCGGCGCCACGCCGGCCGGAAGCCTGTAGCTGTGCGCCACGGCAAATCAGCACCTGTCGCCCATGCTCGCCAAACAACGAAACTTCCTCTTGCCATGACTGGCTGCCGTTACTGCGATGCCGTGCGACTGCATCGATAAACGGTTCCAGGCTGCTATGCTCCTCGGCAACCACAGCGATATCCTTGCCAAGGTACTCCTTGATATCGATACCCAGGCACTCGGTTGCAGTTCGATTCACCGCCCGAATAACGCCATCCATTCCAATGCTGATTACACCGGATGACAGCGTGGCCAGCACCGCCTCCAGATAAGCACGCTGTCCCTCGATGAGTCGCTGGCCACGATTTGCCTGCTCACGTGACTTGGCCAGCCGGCGCGTCATGTCATTGAACGAGCGCACGAGAAAGCCAAGCTCATCGTCACTGGCCACTGACAGGCGCTTGCTGTAATCACCGGCGGCTACTGCATGGGTGGCCTCGGCCAGGTCGCGCACCGGTGCCACCAGGCGCCGCGCCGAATGGAATGCCGCCCAGATTGCTGCCAGCAGGCTCAGTACCAGCACGATGGACAGGGTCAGGGTGTAACTGAACTTGAGCGGTGTGCGCAGGTAGGCGAGCTCGCGGTAATGGGTGAAGGCTTCCTGCACGCTTTCTGCCAGTGTGCTGAAACGCTCGGAAACCTCGTACAGCGCCTGCAATGTATAGACTTCGCCGTCGGCGCGCGAGGACAGTACCGGCACCAGTGCACGAGCAAACAAACCGGCATCGCCGACCGGGTCCAGGCCGATGTAGTGCTGGCGATTCTGTAACAGCAGCAGGATTTCGCTCGGCGGCTGGGTGGGCATCAACTTGGAAAGCTCTGCGCTGCTGGAGGCAATTATGCGCCCGTCACTGCCGAGCAAGGTCAGCTCGGCAGCGCCACTGCGCACACGCAGGTCATACAGCGTCAGGGTAATGGTTGCCGGCTCGGCATCCGACACTTCGTCGGCCATGCGCACAGTCAACTGCAGCACATCGCGCAGCCGCACGTCGAGCGCCACGCGACTCAACTCCAGCGCGTCATCCAGGCCCTGTTCAATGCGAACGTCGAACCAGCTGTCTATGCCGCGCTGGAGAAACTGAAGTGAAAAATAATAGACCACCGAAACCGGCACCACTGACAGGATCACGAACATGATGACCAGTCGACTGGTCATCCGTGCGCCAGCCACCTTGAGACGCTGTTGCCGAATCAGCCGGATGATATTCGCGACAACCAGGGCACCGAGCACGATCAGCCCGATCCCGTTCACGATCAGCAAACCGGAATACAGTTCGCCAAAGCGCTCGGAATTGTGGGTGGCATCACTCATAAACGAGAGCGATACGAGCAGCAGGGCAAACAGCCCCAGCATCGGCAGCATGCCAAACCCGATACGTTTTACCGGTCGAGCGGCCATGCGTACCAATCGCTGCTCATATCCCATCCGGAGGACACATAAGCGAGCAGCCGTACCGGCGTGGGTAATGCCTCGATGTCGAGATTGCCCCGCAGGCGGATGGAATAATTACGATCCGGCTCCAGTGGCACACTGGTAAATAGCAGTTTTTCGATACTTCCCGCCGCTATCAGCGCGTCATCCAGACGGCTGTAGTTTCCCTGGCTGACGGAGGTAACGTCCTTGACCAGGTAGCTGCGAGTAAGGGCGTGATACTCCAGCTCGCGAACCAGCACATGCTCGGCCTCGACCACATCCCACAACCACCTGTGTTTCTTGACCAGCTGTATCTGCAACTCGAAGGTAAGTGGTACGCCGTTATCCAGCGCCTCGCGTGCACCGGAGCTAAGCCGGATGGCAAAATTCGCATCCAGCAGGCGCACGTCCCCGCGGGCCCAGGTGTGTATATCAACAACCTTCAAATCGCCCGCTTCGTCGGCCTGCAGCGCAGCCGCCTGCAGCAAAGACAGCACCGCAAACAGCCAGCACCAGTGAGCAAGCCTGCCCGACGTGCGGGCATACGGATTTTTGCCTAGACGGTTTTGTGTAGACATGCGTAGTAAAATCCGTCCATCCCGTTTTCACCCGGCAGTATTTGACTGCCGACCCCAGCGACCTTCACACGGCCTGCAAGCATCGGACGCTCAATGGCGTCCGCCTGGTAGCCGAGAAAGTCCGCAACCTGGTTACTGTTTTCCGTTTTCAGCACCGAACATGTGGAATATAGCAGCATACCGCCTGGCGACAGCAAGGGCCACATGGCTTTTAGCAGTTCCGCCTGGCGTTGCGCCAGTGCAGCGATGTCTGCCGCTCGACGCAACAACTTGATATCAGGATGCCGGCGTATCACACCGGTCCCGGTACACGGCGCATCCAGCAGGATGCGATCGAAGCGCTGCCCGTCCCACCACTGACCGGGCTGGCCGGCATCGGCAACCAGCAGGCCGGCATGCAAGCCGAGCCGATCCAGGTTTTCCTGCACCCGCACCAGGCGCTGCGCGTCAATATCAAGCGCCGTCAAAGCGATTTCCGGCTCGCGCTCCAGCAGGTGCGCCGTCTTGCCGCCGGGCGCGGCGCAGGCATCCAGCACACGCATGCCGGGCCGTACATCGAGCAATTCCGCAGCCAGCTGCGCTGCACCGTCCTGTACCGACACATCACCGGCAAAAAATCCCGGCAGTCGGGCAACGGCCATGGGTGTGGCCAGGCGAATACCCTGGTCAGTTCCCGGAATCGGCATTGCCTCGATTGCCAGTGACTGCAACAGGTCGAGATACTCGGCACGCGTGATGCGGCGACGATTGACCCGCAGGCTGAATGGTGGACGCATGTTGTTGGCCAGCAGGATCTGCCGGTACTGATCCGGCCAGTCCGAGCGTAGCTGTTCGATTAGCCAGCGCGGATGGGAAAACCCGGCAACTTCGTCGGACGCGACCGCGTTTTCCAGTTCTTCACGGCGGCGCTGGAACCCGCGCAGTACCGCATTCGCCAGCCCGCTGGCCCAGTCCTTGCGCAAGGTGCGTACCGCCTGCACCGTCTCATGCACGGCAACACGCTCGGGCACCGCGAGCTGGTCCAGCTGGTACAGGCCAACCAGCAGCAGACAGTGCAAATCCGCGTCTCGTGGCTTGAAGGGTTTACGCAGCAACTGCCCGAGAATCGCATCGAGCCGGTAATACCAGCGCACCGTGCCATAAACCAGCTCCTGCAGCAGCGCGGCATCACGTTCATCCGCGCACTCGCTTTGTGCCACCGGCAGCACATCGGACAGCGAGCGACCGGCATCATGCACCCGAACCAGCACCTGCGCTGCCAGCGCGCGCGGATCAGCCGCCATGCGCGAGCTTCCGGGGTTGTTCAAGCGGGGCCAAGCCGTTCGCCTTCGATGTCATGTGCATTGATGAAATCCGCCACCGCCATCGGTCGGCCACCGGGCAATTGCAGCTGCAGCAGTCGCAAAACCCCGGCACCACAAGCGACATCGATGCCTTCACGCGTGGCCGACAACACGGTTCCGGGGGGCATATCGACGCCACCATCCAGCGCATGCGCCGCCCATACGCGCAACTGCCTGCCCTGGTAGCGGGTTTCGGCCACCGGCCAGGCATTGAAGGCACGCACCTTGCGCGCCAGCAGCTGTGCGTCACAACGCCAGTCAAGCTGCGCCTCGACCTTGTCCAGCTTGCGTGCATAGGTTGCCAACGCCTCATCCTGGACCGCTGGCGACAGGTTTTGCTGCAATAGGTCATCGAGATTGTCACCCAGCAGTTGCGCGCCAAGCTGTGCCAGGCGGTCATGCAACAGGCTGCCGGTGTCCGCCCCTGCAATCGCGGTACGCGCGCAGGCCAGCACCGGACCGGTGTCCAGGCCGACCTCCATCTGCATCAGGCACACACCGGTCTCGCTGTCTCCGGCCAGTATCGCGCGTTGTATCGGCGCCGCGCCACGCCAGCGCGGCAGCAGGGAAGCATGGATATTGATACAGCCGAGACGCGGAATCGCGAGTATCTCGGCGGGCAGTATCAGGCCGTAGGCCACGACTATCATCAGCTCCGGCTGCAACCCGGCCAGCTCGGCACAGGCCGCTGCGGTTTTCAGGGTAACCGGCTGACAAACCCGAAGACCATGCTGCAGGGCGAGCTGCTTGACCGGGCTTGATGAAGTATGGCGCCCGCGCCCAGCCGGGCGATCCGGCTGCGTGTATACCGCAACCAGGTCACAGCCGCGGTTAATCAGGGTCTTTAATGGAGGAACCGCAAAATCAGGGGTGCCGGCGAATACGATTCTCATGGCCCGGCCCGGCCCGCCGCCCGACATTGACGGCTTACGGGTACCGCGGGTGGCCGGCAAGGGCCCCAGACCGGCCACATCCGGCGGTTCAAATTACCCGCTTGCCGAAGTCTGCATCCGGCTCGTCCTGCCCCTGGCGCTGTTCCTTTTCCAGTTTTTTGCGAATTCGGGTGCGTTTTAGCTGGGACAGGTAGTCCACAAACAATTTGCCATCCAGGTGATCTATCTCATGCTGGATGCACACCGCCAGCAATCCATCCGCATTCATGGTAAAGGGTTGTCCGGTACGATCCAGTGCACGAATGTGCACCCGTTCGGCACGTTGTACCCGTTCGTAGACCCCCGGCACCGAGAGACAGCCTTCCTCCATTTCCTCGATTCCGTCCAGATTCAGGAGTTCCGGGTTAATCAGGCATAAAGGCTGGTTCTTTTCTTCCGATATATCGATGACGACGACGCGTTTATCGACATTGACCTGGGTGGCAGCAAGACCGATACCGGGTGCTGCATACATGGTTTCGAGCATATCATCGGCCAGTTGACGAATAGCGTCGTCGACATGCTTGACCGGCTTAGCCACGGTGCGCAGGCGCGGGTCAGGGAAGTGCAGAATATTGAGGGTAGTCATGTGATTGCCGTCACGATTCAGGAGATATGTATCCAATATACTGAATGAAAAGTGCGCCTGTGGCAATTCTCGGGAACCGACAAAAGGTTTTGTTCCATGTGGAATTTCAGCTAGACTCACGGCGGATTTGCTACCGCCTGTCAACAGTTTGCGCTGGTACCGGATACCGGATTAACCCATTGTAACTCGACACCAAGGGATGCTTATGTCAATCAAGAAATTGCTCACCACGGTCTGCGCTGCCCTGCTGACCGGCTCGCTGATCGCAGCAGATGTGGTGCTCAACCCGAGCCACCCGGAAAGCTACCTAGTCGTCAAGGGAGACACCCTGTGGGATATTTCCGCCCGGTTCCTGCGCGATCCATGGCTGTGGCCCGAGGTCTGGTACGTCAACCCGCAGGTAGCCAACCCGCACCTGATCTACCCGGGCGATACGCTGAACCTGGTTTATGTCGACGGCAAACCGCAGATACGTCGCGCGAGCGACGGCACCGTCCGCCTGTCGCCACAAGTACGCACCGAAAGCCTGGATAATGCCATACCGACCATACCCATGGACGCGATCAAGCAATTCCTGACGCGTGCGATTGTCGTGGAGAAGGGTGAACTCGACGACGCCCCTTACGTTGTCCAGAGTGCCGATGAACACGTGGTTACCGGCGCCGGCGACCGGGTCTATGTGCGCGGCATCGAGAACCGGGATTTTGCCGTGTACGATATTTTCGAACCCCGCGGCCCGTACATCGACCCGGATACCGACGAGGTGCTGGGCTATGAAGCCCTCTATGTCGGCACCGGTCCGGTCCAGAGTTACGGCGACCCGGCCACGCTGAAACTGCTCTCGACCTCACGCGAGGTGCGTGTTGGTGACCGGCTGCGTCCGGCCGACCGCAGCGAGGTCATGAACCACTTCCAGCCGCATGCCGTTCCTTCCGGAACAGAAGGGCACATTATCTCGGTAATAGACGGGGTATCAGAAATCGGTCAGTTCAACGTGGTCGCACTGGATCTTGGCGAACGCGACGGCATGGAAGTCGGGCACGTCATGCGCGTCTTTCAGCGCGGCGATGTGATACGCGATACCGTCAGCGGCAAGTCTGGCGACAAGGTCAAGCTGCCCGATGAGGACGCCGGCATCGTGATGGTCTTCAAGACCTTCGAGAAGGTCAGCTACGGCCTGATCATGTCTGCCACGCGGGCGATTCACATCAATGACTTTGTGCGCAGCCCCTGACCTGCGGTAAGACCCGGCAGCGGCCGACAGCGGTCAAACACTGACCAACTGCCAGCCGCCGCTGGGTTATAGTTGCCGCTGACATGGCAACGACCACAACCACACGCCCTATCGAGCAATGGCTCGTCCTTTACCACGCCGCGGGCATCGGCACAGCCACATTCCACCAGTTACTGGCCCATTTCAACGGACCGGCAGCCATACTGGCCGCAGACTCCGGATCGCTGCGCCAGCTGGGACTGACGCAGCAAGTCATCAACGCATTGCGTCACCCCGATCAGGGCGCTATCGAGCGTGACCTGGCGTGGCTGGACCAGCCCGACAACCACCTCCTTACCTGCATGGATCCGGGCTATCCCGGACTGCTCCGGCAGCTGCCCGATGCGCCGCCGCTACTTTATGTCCACGGCGACATAAGCGTGCTGCTTGCGCCCCAGCTTGCCATGGTCGGCAGCCGCAACCCGACACCCTCCGGGCGCCAGACCGCGATCGACTTTGCGCGCCATCTGTCCGCCGCGGGACTGGTTATCACCAGTGGCCTGGCGCTGGGGATTGATACGGCAAGCCATCAGGGCGCACTGGATGCCGGCGGCCAGACCATTGCCGTAATGGGTACCGGCCTGGACCGGGTTTACCCGGCCAGCAATCGGGACCTGGCCAGGCAGATTGCCACACGCGGTGCGCTGGTTTCAGAATTTCCGGTCGGCACGCCGCCATTGGCGGAGCATTTCCCGCGTCGCAACCGCATCCTCAGCGGTCTGAGTCTGGGTACCCTGGTGGTGGAGGCGGCGCTGCGTTCCGGATCGCTGATCAGCGCACGCTTTGCCACCGAACAAGGCCGCGAGGTCTTCGCCATCCCGGGCTCCATTCACAACCCACTGGCCCGGGGTTGCCATGCGCTGATCCGGCAGGGCGCCAAACTGGTAGAGACCGCCATGGATATCATTGATGAGCTGGGGCCACTTGCCGCCAGCTGCGCCAGCCAGCAACCGGTCCCCGACGAGGACACCACGGACAGGCCCTGGCAGCCGGCGTCAGAATACTTGCAACTTCTTGATTTAATGGGTTTTGATAGTGTCCCTATCGACCGATTGGTAAACGGTAGTGGATTGACGCCGGCGGAAGTTTCCTCCATGCTGCTGCAACTCGAGATGGCCGGATTTGTTGCCTCCAGTCCTGGAGGTCGTTATAACCGGCTGAAATAAAAGGGATTTAGATGAAAGAGAACGTCTTCGACGTGCTGATGTACCTGTTCGAGAACTATTATATGGATGACGACAACCCCGTCACCCCGGATCGCGACATGGTGCAGCAGGAACTCAGCCAGGCCGGCTTTCCTGCGCGCGAGATCGACCGCGCCTTTTCCTGGATGGACGGCCTTGTCGATGAAAAGAGCCGCCCCACGCTTCAGGCCGAACACTCGATCCGTCATTTTGCCAGCAGTGAAATGGAGCGACTGGACACCGAATGCCGTGGCTTTCTGCTGTTCCTTGAGCAGATGGGCGTGCTGAGCCCGGAATCCCGTGAGCTGGCCATCGACCGTGCGATGGCGCTGGAAACGGAAGATTTCGACCTTGATCAATTGAAGTGGGTCATCCTTATGGTGCTGTTCAACCAGCCGGGTAAACAGGAAGCGTACGCCTGGGTCGAAGACCTGGTATTTGAAAGCACATCTCACAACCTCCACTGAAAAAACCGAGCAGTGGCCTGTAGCATGGCCACGCAGCGACCGATTGCAATGAGCAAGAATCTCGTCATCGTCGAATCACCGGCCAAGTGCAAGACCATCAAGAAATACCTTGGCAAGGGATTTGAAGTCATGGCCTCCTATGGCCACGTGCGCGACCTGGTCCCCAAGGAGGGCGCGGTCGATACCGAGCACGACTTCGCCATGAAGTACCAGCTCATCGAGCGCAACTCGAAACATGTCGAGAACATCGTCAAGGCGATGAAAAAGTCCGATGCCCTGTACCTGGCCACTGACCCGGACCGCGAAGGCGAGGCCATTTCCTGGCATCTGTGCGAATTGCTTACGCAGCGCAAGGTGCTCAAGGGTAAAGCGGTACACCGTGTAGTATTCAACGAGATCACCAAGCGCGCCGTAAACGAGGCCATCGAACATGCGCGTAATCTTTCCACCGAACTGGTAAATGCCCAGCAGGCGCGCCGCGCACTCGATTATCTGGTTGGCTTCAACCTGTCGCCCCTGCTGTGGAAAAAGATACGCCGCGGGCTGTCCGCCGGGCGTGTGCAAAGCCCGGCATTGCGCATGATTGTAGAGCGCGAGATCGAGATCGAGAATTTCCAGCCACGTGAATACTGGACGCTGGAAAGTGATCTCAGCAAGGACCAGCAGGATTTCATGGCCAGGCTCACACAGCTGCATGGAGAAAAAATCAAGCAGTTCACCATCAACAACACAAAATCGGCCAACCAGGCACGCGCGGAACTGTTACAGGCCGCAGATGGCAAGCTGGTGGTGGATGAGGTTGAGAAGAAACAGCGCAGGCGCAACCCGGCCGCTCCATTCACCACCTCAACGCTGCAACAGGAAGCATCGCGCAAGCTTGGCTTTACCGCCAGCCGCACCATGCGCGTTGCGCAGCAGTTGTATGAAGGCATGGACATCGGTGGCGACACCATCGGCCTGATCACCTACATGCGAACCGATTCGGTGAACCTTGCCCAGGACGCTCTCGACGAGCTGCGTGCCTATATTCCGGAACGCTATGGCGCACACGCATTGCCGAAAGAAGCGCGCGCATTCAAGACCAAGGCCAAGAATGCACAGGAAGCGCACGAGGCAATCCGTCCGACCTCGATTCGCAACACGCCCGAAGATATAAAACAATATCTCAGCCCCGAACAGCTCAGGCTGTACGAATTGGTCTGGAAACGCACCATTGCCTGCCAGATGATCCATGCCACCATCAATACCGTGAGCGTTGATTTCGCCTGCGGCAACGATCACCGTTTCCGCGCCACCGGCTCGGTCGTGGTCGATCCCGGCTTCATGGCGGTCTACCAGGAAGGCGTGGATGACAAGCAGGCCGACAGCGATGACAAGCTGCTGCCGCCCATGGAGAAGGGCGACATCTGCCAGCTGAAAGACATTCGCGCCGAGCAACATTTCACCGAACCGCCACCCCGCTTCTCGGAAGCCAGCCTGGTCAAGACGCTGGAAGAATACGGCATAGGTCGCCCGTCGACCTATGCAACCATCATATCCACCTTGCAGGCGCGCGAGTACGTGGTGCTGGAAAACAAGCGGTTCTACCCTACCGATGTCGGTCGCGTGGTCGCCAAGTTCCTGACCGAACACTTCACCCGTTATGTCGACTATGACTTTACCGCGCGGCTCGAGGACGAGCTGGACGCCGTGGCGCGCGGCGAGAAGGACTGGGTGCCGGTGATGCAGGAATTCTGGAAACCGTTCAAGATGCTGGTCGACGACAAGGAAAGCAGCGTGTCACGCAGCGATGTCACTACCGAGGCCACTGATGAGGCGTGCCCGAAATGCGGCAAGCCGCTGAACATCAGGCTTGGCCGGCGCGGCCGCTTCATCGGCTGCAGCGGTTACCCGGAGTGTGACTACACCCGCAATATCGACGACGAACGTGGCAGCAATGAACCGGAAGTCGTGGAGGGCCGCAAGTGCCCGGAGTGCGAGTCTGACCTGATCATCCGCAGCGGCAAATACGGAAAGTTCATTGGCTGCAGCAGTTATCCGAACTGCAAGTACATCGAACCACTGGAAAAACCGGAGGACTCCGGGGTGGAATGCCCGCAGTGTCACCAGGGCTCTATACTCAAGCGCAAGTCCAGGCGCGGCAAGATCTTCTACTCCTGCGCCCGTTACCCGGACTGCGATTACGCCATCTGGAATGAACCGCTGGCGCAGCCGTGCCCCAGCTGCAACTGGCCGATTACCACCATCAAGACCACCAAGCGCTCCGGCACCCAGCGCGTCTGTCCGCAGCAGGACTGCTCGTTTGTCGAGCCCTGGGAAGAAACCACGGCAGCCGAAGCCGAACAATCCTGACCGAGCCTGATCCGGCATGATCTGGAAGCTACACGAGGCGGTACGCATTCTCTCGGCCGGCGGCGTGATCGCCTGTCCGACCGAAACCGTCTACGGGCTGAGTTGCGATCCATTCAGCGCAGCAGCGGTATTGCACCTGCTGGCACTCAAGCAAAGAAGCATCCGTCACGGTGTAATCCTGATGGCCAGCGACTTTGCGCAGCTGGCCCCATTGCTGCAGCCGCTCAGCCACAACCTGCGCAAGCGGGTGGCCACACCGGCCGGATCACCGCTGACCTGGGTATTACCCTGCCTTCCGGAGATACCGGCATGGCTGCGCGGCGAACATGACACCCTGGCTGTACGAATCACCACGCACCCGCTGGCAAATGAACTTTGCAGACAATGGGGCGGGCCGCTGGTATCCACCAGCGCCAACCTGCATGGCAGAAATCCGGCACGTGATGCGCTGGCGGTACGCAAGGCGTTCAACGGCCGTCTCGATTACATTCTGCATGGCAGCACCGGCAAGTCACACACGCCCAGCCGCATCTGTGATGGCATTACCGGAAAGATATTGCGCGGCTGAGCAACAACCGGTCTGCACGCACCTTCTGGCGCGACAGCAGCCCGGGACAGCGGACACAGCCAGCGCTGTGCTGCCTGGCAAGATGCGCCACAACGATTAAAGACCCAGCAACCCGGAACAGATAGACATGAGCAGCAACAGCATAGGCGAGCAGCACATCGCACAGGTCAGGAACTACCTGCTGCAACTGCAGGACACTATCTGCAAGGCCTTTGAGCAAATCGATGGCTCTGTGCATTTTATCGAAGACAGCTGGCAGCGCGATGAAGGTGGCGGCGGACGCTCCCGCGTCATGGAAGGTGGCGCGGTATTCGAAAAGGCCGGCATCAATTTTTCCCATGTGTTTGGCTCCGGGCTGCCGGCGTCGGCCACGGCGAGCCGTCCGGAGCTGGCCGGTCGCAGCTTCCAGGCCATGGGCGTCTCGCTGGTTATCCACCCGCGCAATCCCTATGTACCGACCTCGCATGCCAACGTGCGGTTCTTTGTAGCGGAGAAGGAAGGGGCTGAGCCGGTATGGTGGTTCGGCGGCGGCTTCGACCTGACACCCTATTACGGCTATGTCGAGGATGCGCAGCACTGGCACAGGATCGCCAGGGAGGCCTGCACTCCGTTCGGCGAGACGGTCTATCCACACTATAAACAATGGTGCGATGATTATTTCTTCCTGAAACACCGCCACGAGCCACGCGGTATCGGCGGGCTGTTTTTCGACGATCTCAACGAAAACGGGTTTGAATATTCCTGCGCACTCATGATGAGCGTCGGCAATCACTATCTGCCCGCCTATCTGCCCATCGTCGAACGCCGCAAGGACATCGCCTGGGGCGAGCGCGAAAAGGACTTCCAGCGCTACCGGCGCGGCCGCTATGTCGAGTTCAACCTGGTCTATGACCGCGGCACACTGTTCGGCCTGCAATCCGGTGGCCGTACCGAGGCCATCCTCATGTCGCTGCCACCGGAAGTAAACTGGCGCTACAACTGGCACCCGCAACCCGGCACCCCGGAGGCCGAGCTGTACGAGCTATTCCTGAAACCACGCGACTGGCTGAACGAATAACGTTATCCCGCGCAACATCGCAGAGAACACCAGCAAAGGTGCAATATGCAGGAAACCCCGGGGTTGCGCTGTTCCATCACTGATCTCGCCCTGCAGGACACCCCTCGGTTGCCCGGCGCGGCGCTGTAGTCACTTCGTTTAAGCCGGGCAACGAACTGGATTCCCTCCTGTGCGGCAATGACCGGAATTTGCGCAATGTGCCCTGTGACCGGCGCTTGATGTTTTCATTGCGCCTTTGTGTCAGGCAGGTTTTCCTTGCCATTCAACAGGGCAAAAAAAACCCGCCTTGCGGCGGGTTGAAAACGCTTTTCAGCGTCGGAGGAGCCTTGATACTACGTGCACTGACAAAATCTGCCTGGGCAAGGGGGCATCGGTTGAAGCCCGTTTCGCTGCGGCCTGCTTGCGCCGCGCTGTTAATCAAGGTATCGACGGTTGGGGGGAATGCTTTAGCAGTGGCTTGGCTAAAATAACCACCGGGTTTAACTGGTTAATTTACGATATCTTACTGTATTTAGACAATTTTCCTGTCTTCCGCAACAATTCCATGGCGATGTCGCAGCCAGGAACTGGCCCCGGCTGCGGTCAGGATGCACCAGAATGCAAACAGCGCTCCCGGCAGGGCCGCCTCGGGCGAGAAATGTTTCAGCGCCAAAGCCACACCCAAGCCTGCGTTTTGCATACCAATTTCTATCGCCAGCGTGAGCCGGTAACTGGCATTGAAACCATACAGGCGGGCCAGGTACCAGCCGGCCATGTAGCCCAGGGCATTGAGCGCGATCACCATCGCGATCACCCAGCCGCCGACCTGGGCAATGCGCTCCTGGTTGGCAGCCAACGCATAGCTGCAGATAATCACGATCGCAATGGCCGCCACCGCCGGTGCCACCGCGTGTGCCAGTTCCTGCTGACCACGCAGGAAGCGCTGCACCCAGATGCCCAGCCACAACGGCAGCACCACCGTCAGGATAATGGTTTGCATCATTGGCCAGAACGGGATCTCCAGGAACACACCACCCAGCCATTCCACCAGCAACGGTGTCAATAACGGAGAAAGAAAGGTCGCCACCGTGGTCAGTGCTACCGAATAGGCAACCTTGCCACCGGCGAGGTAGACCATCACATTACTGGCCATGGCACCGGGCGCACAGGCAACGATAATAAAACCGAGTCGTACCATCTCCGGCAACGGGGTCAGCATGGCGACCAGGAAGCCCAGCGCCGGCATGACAGTAAACTGGGTCAGGACGCCAAGGCCAATCCGCCCGGGCTGCCGCAGCGTGGCGCGCAGCTCGCCCGTGTCGAGTACCGTACCCATGGCAAACATGGTGGCGGCGAAGAACCACAGGAAGCTGCTCTTGAATACCAGGAACAGTGGCGGATACAGGTAGGCGGCGATCGCGCCGAGCAGTGTAAGCAGCGCAAGCTGGTTGGCCACCTGGCGGCATCCGCACACAAACCACGACATCAGCCAGTCACCCCAGCGTATCAAGGTGCGTGTGCAGATGGCCCGGCCGGCTGCCACGTTGCAGCCGCTCGATCACTGCCGCCTCGGCCAGTAATGCCGGCAGATCCTGCGCCAGCGCCGGACTCGCGCCAAACACCAGCATGCCGAGCATTTCGTGGCGGCGCAGCAGGCGGAAGTATTCCGCGTTCGTCAACAGCGACGCGGCGCGCCGGAAACCGCTGGTGAGCTGCTGCTTCGCCGGCACCAGCTTGCGGCTGGCCAGCAACTGGCCGTACACCAGCTGCAGCAAGGCGGCCTGGTGGGCAGAGGCGGTCATCTGCACCAGTTCGTCATGCGCGGCCTGCACATCCGAGCGCAGCCACCACTGGCAAATCATGGCCAGGACCTGTACCTGAAAGCTGCACACCCCGCTGCGCAGGCGCTGCTGGATCACCTGTTGCGCAACGCCCAGCAGCACAACCGCCTGGCTGCCGGTCACCGGGGCAGCATACCAGTCGGCCAGCCCCGCCGGTGCAGCGTCCAGCAGGACATGGCTAACAGGCTGTATGGTTTCATTCCCGGGCATGCTGCGAGCTTACACGGCAGGTCGCTGGCGCGGTAGTCGCACGGCATTGTGGCAGGGGACTGACCTGCGGCGGCCTTGCACGGTACACTGTGGTTGTTACCGATCAGGAGTTCACGCCGTGACAGCAAACAAACCGGGTTCCGGGCCTTACCCCGCCACACGCCTGCGGCGTATGCGCCGCGATAACTTTTCGCGTCGACTGATGCGCGAGACACAACTCGACAGTGCCGACCTGATTTGCCCGATTTTCATCGTGGAAGGCAGCGGCAAACGCGAATCCGTAGCCTCCATGCCTGGCGTGGAACGCCTGAGTATCGACCTGCTGGTCCAGGAAGCGGGGGAGCTGTACGCACTCGGCATACCTGCCATCGCGCTGTTTCCGGTCACCCCGGCAGAGCAAAAAACCCTCGATGCGCGCGAGGCCTACAACCCGGACGGTCTGGCCCAGCGCGCGGTGCGCGCCTTGAAGGATGCCGTGCCCGAGCTGGGTGTGATTACCGACGTCGCACTCGATCCGTTCACCACGCATGGCCAGGACGGGCTGATCGACAGCAGCGGCTATGTACTGAATGATGAAACCGTCGAGGTGCTGGTGCGCCAGGCGCTTTCCCATGCAGACAGTGGCGCAGACATAGTCGCGCCGTCCGACATGATGGACGGCCGCATCGGTGCAATACGTGCCGCGCTGGAAGACGCCGGCTACCGCAACACGCGCATCCTGGCCTACGCGGCCAAGTATGCCTCGAGCTTCTATGGCCCATTCCGCGATGCCGTCGGTTCGGCTGGCAACCTCGGCACCGGCAACAAGTACACCTACCAGATGGATCCGGGCAACGGCGACGAGGCGCTGCGTGAGGTCGCGCTCGACCTGGCGGAGGGCGCGGACATGGTGATGGTAAAACCGGGCATGCCCTATCTCGACATCGTACGGCGCGTGAAGCAGGAATTCGGCGTACCGACCTTTGCCTACCAGGTGAGCGGGGAATATGCCATGCTCAAGGCCGCTGCCCGGAACGGCTGGCTGGATGAACGCGCCGTGGTGCTGGAATCGCTGATATGTTTCAAGCGCGCCGGTGCCGACGCGATCCTGACCTATTTTGCCAGGCAGGCCGCCAGCTGGCTGCAGCAAGGATAAGCCGTAACGTACACAAACCATCGTTGTCTTCCGAACCGGCCACGTGGCCTTGTGCCGGGTTCGGTAACCTGAACCATGCCGGAGCGGAGTGCCGCTTCGGGAGCAGGCTCAACCGCATCGTGCCAGAGGAAAATATATGCCAAAAACACCCATATCAGGGCTATTCGGCACGTCACCGGTAAAGCCGCTCCAGCAACACATGGCGAGCGTACAGAAATGTACCGAACGGCTGTTACCGTATTTTGACGCCGTGCTGGCACAGGACTGGGAAGTGGCGGCGCGCGAACAACACACCATTACCGAGCTGGAGCATGCCGCCGACCGGCTCAAGCGGGAACTGCGCCTGCGCCTGCCCAACAGCCTGTTCATGCCGGTGGCACGCCGCGATCTGCTGGAAGTACTCACCATGCAGGACCGGATCGCAAACACTGCAAAAGACATCGCAGGGTTGATACTCGGCCGCCACATGGTAATTCCGGAATCACTGGCACCGAAGTTCCGCCAGTTCGTCATGCGCTCGATAGATGCATCTGCACAGGCACAAAAGGTTATCAATGAACTCGATGAGCTGGTGGAGACCGGTTTCCGCGGCAACGAGGTCAAGCTGGTGGCCGCCATGATCCACGAGCTGGATGCAATCGAACACGACACGGACTGTATACAGGTAGAGATCCGCGCCGGCCTGGCTCGCCTGGAGCGCGACCTGCCACCGATTGATGTCATGTTCCTGTACAAGATCATTGACTGGATCGGCGACCTCGGCGACCGTGCACAACAGGTTGGCAGTCGACTCGAAGTGATGCTCGCCAGCTAGGGGAACCGGGATGGAAATGGAATACGCAATGATCCTGCTCTCGCTGGCAGCCGTGTTCGGTCTGTTCATGGCGTGGGGCATCGGTGCAAACGACGTCGCCAACGCCATGGCTACCTCGGTCGGTTCCGGCGCCATTACCATCCGGCAAGCCATCCTGGTTGCAGCGGTATTCGAGTTTACCGGTGCGGTGCTGGCTGGCGGCCATGTCACCGCAACCATCCGCAAGGGCATCATCGATGCCAATGCATTGACCGGGACACCGGAGCTGCTCGTGTACGGTATGCTCGCTGCATTGCTGGCCGCCGGCATCTGGCTGCTGATCGCCTCCATGCTGGGCTGGCCGGTGTCCACCACGCATTCGATTGTCGGTGCGATTATCGGCTTTGCCATGGTCGGCATTGGCATGGATGCCGTGAAATGGGGCAAGGTCGGTTCCATCGTGGCCAGCTGGATCGCATCACCGCTGCTGGCGGGAATCATTGCCTTCATTATTTTTACCAGTGTGCAACGCATGATCCTGAACACGGCGGAGCCACTGAAAAATGCGCGTCGCTACGTGCCCGTGTATATCTTTCTTGCCGGCTTCATGATTTCGCTGATCACCCTGCTCAAGGGTCTGACTCATATCGGCCTGAAACTTACCACCCTCGAATGCTACCTGATCGCTACCGGCTGTGGACTCGTCATTATGTTGATTGGCATCCTGTTGATCCGACGGGTGATTTATGACCCGGAAGCCGATCGCGATTTCCACTACGCCAACGTGGAGCGCATCTTTGCCATCCTGATGCTGGTCACCGCCTGCTCCATGGCATTCGCACATGGTTCCAATGATGTTGCCAATGCGGTTGGCCCGGTAGCGGCCGTGGTCAGCATCATCAACAGTGGCGGCCAGCTCTCCCAGAATTCCCCGTTACCGGTCTGGATCCTGCTGCTCGGTGGTGTCGGTATCGTACTGGGGCTGGCGATGTATGGACACAAGGTGATCGCAACCGTCGGCAAGAACATTACCGAACTCACGCCCAGCCGCGGATTTTCGGCGGAGCTTGCCGCTGCCACAACGGTAGTGCTGGCCTCTGGTACCGGCATCCCGATTTCAACCACGCACACGCTGGTCGGCGCGGTACTCGGCGTAGGCATGGCGCGCGGCATCGCTGCGCTCGACCTGCGCGTGGTGCGCAATATCTTCATGTCGTGGATCATCACCCTGCCGGCGGGCGGCATTCTGGCAATCCTGTTCTTCTTCCTGTTCAAGGCAGTGTTTTCTGCCTGATGCGCTGCCGATTGATACAGCCATGACGGACCATTATGCAGTAATGGGCAACCCGGTTGCCCACAGCAAGTCACCACGTATTCACCGCCTGTTTGCGCAACAGACCGTACAGTCGATCGAGTACACCCGCATCCTGGTTGAACCGGGCGGCTTTAATGCCGCGGTGGCCGAATTCGTTGGCCAGGGCGGCAAGGGGGTCAATATCACCGTGCCGTTCAAGGAAGACGCCTGGCGACTCGCACATACCCGCAGTCCGCGCGCCGAACACGCCGGCGCCGTCAACACGCTGGTACTGGACCCGTCCGGCCGGCATTTCGGTGACAACACCGACGGTATCGGGCTGGTGCGTGACCTGCGCGACAACCATGGTGCACAACTGCAAGGTATGCGCATCCTGCTGCTCGGCGCGGGCGGCGCCGCACGTGGCGTCATCGAACCCTTGTTGCAGGAAAGACCGGCGCTGCTGGTCATTGCCAACCGCACCGCAGACAAGGCCGTCGCACTGGCACGCCACTTCTGCGGAGTCGGTCATACCGAAGGCTGCGGACTCGCCGATGTGACCGGACAGACGTTCGATATCATCATCAATGCCACGGCGGCAAGTCTGTCCGGTGCAGTACCGGATATCGATCCCGGCGTGATCACCGAGCAGTGCTGGTGTTATGACATGATGTATGGCAACGAACCGACCGCGTTCATGCGCTGGGCCGAGAAACACGGCGCAACAAAAATCATCGACGGGCTGGGCATGCTGGTCGAGCAGGCCGCAGAGGCGTTTTATTTGTGGCGCCAGGTACGTCCGGACACCGCGCCGGTAATCGCCGCGTTACGAAGTGGTATAGAAAAATAGCAGCAAAGATCACAGTACCACATGGAAGCGGGAGCCAGAGTAACGCGTGGGGCAGTTAGCAGCAGGACAGGAGGATGAATATTCTCAGGCCCGTTTTCCAGTGCCCGGAAAATAAATCACTAATTGCAGCATGAACTTGCTGTTCCTTGCCTGAACGTTTCCGGACAAAACAGGCCGTTTCCGAGCTCCCCGGATCAGCAACTATAATTCAGAAACTAGCGCGTATAGATTGCATAGCAGGCTTTCCGTACGCGGATGACGCTCAGGAATGTTTATATTTACCAGTGCATGGATCCATACGACAGGACCACGACTCACAGCAACACGATACACATCCACTGCTTTATTGGTGCGGAACAGCGGCACCGATGTCGCCATGATTGAAATGTTCCTGAGCAGCCGTATCTATCATGGTGTCAGTATTACTGGCCGGTAACCCGAGGAGTTTTTATGCAGCGGGAGTTGCACAGCGACTACATAAAACGCGGCATCGCTGCACTATTACCTGTTTGTCTGCTGATCTGGTCAGAATTGATACATGCCCAGTCACCCGGATATCTTGAGATAGGCAAGTTTTCAGCAAGCAAGACAGACGGAAATCTGCCGGATGGCTGGAAGCCATTGACCTTCAGCCGGATCAAGCGGCATACCGACTACTCCCTGGTGGCAGTAGATGGAGCAGTTGTTGTAAAAGCTGTCAGTGACCAGTCTGCTTCCGGCCTGACGCGGGCCATTTCCATTGACCCTGCACAATACCCTGTCATCCAGTGGCAATGGAAAGTGGACAATATCCTGCAGAAGGGCAATCCAACCAGCAAGGACGGGGATGACTATCCCGCCAGGATTTACATTACCTTCGCGCTTGATCCGGACAGGGCCGGGCAGCTGGAGCGACTGAAACATAAGGCTGCCAGGCTCATCTATGGGCAAGATATCCCATACAGGGCGATCTCATATATCTGGGGGAGTAATAGCCGGCCTGGCAGTATGATTGCAAATCCCTACACGGACCGGGTCATGATGTTCGTTATCGAGGCAGGTGATGAAAAGCTGCAACAGTGGGTAACCGAGAAGCGCAATATCCTTGAGGATTACAAAAAGGCCTTCGGCGAGGAGCCCGCAGTGATATCTGGTGTTGCCATCATGACGGATACTGACAACACGCGGGAATCTGCCATCGCCTGGTATGGTGATATTGTTTTCACAAACGGTCAGGCTGTCTCGGACTAGCGCAAATCGCAAGGAACATCGCGGTCGGTTCCTGCCGGCTGTAAGCCATGGCCGCCACTGGCCACTCCGCTGCATGCAGGACTCACACCCCGGTACACCCTGTGGCCAAATCAAATTCCTGCCAGGTACCGGTTTTTCAGCTCCACGTAATGTTGCGCGGAGTAATCCAGAAACGCTATTTCCTGCTCGCGCAATTCACGCACACGGCGTGCCGGCGAACCCACCCACAGGTAACCGCCTTCCAGTTCGTGGCCGGGCGGCACCAGGCTGCCGGCACCGACGATGGCACCCGAGCGCACGATGGCGCCGTCCATAATGGTTGCCGCCATACCGATCAGGCAACGATCTTCCACCATGCAGCCGTGCAGGGTGGCCTGGTGACCGACGGTGATATCGGCACCAATGCGTAACGGGAATCCGCCCGGCGCGAATTCACTGTCGTGACTGACATGCAGGATGGTGCCGTCCTGGATATTGGTACGTGCACCGATCTCGATAAAATTCACATCACCGCGCGCCACCACATGCGGCCACAGTGACACATCCTCCGCCAGCGTCACATTGCCGATCACCAGTGCCTGTTCATCCACGTAGGCACGCGCGGCAATTTTCGGATGGATATTCACAAAGCTCCGTACGGTCACATGGCACCTCGATTTACCGGGTTAGGGAGGCGCTGGCTGATAACTGTTCTGTCATCATTGCGAGCGCCCCCAGGGGGTCTTGGATATCATCACGTCCCTGCGAATCGCGCATGACAGCGGTAGACACCCTGTTCGCAATGAATCCTGCAATCCGGGCTCTGTGACAGAGCCCGTCCTGGCGAATCAAAAGTTACAGGCAAGGCACATGCCCTTGCAAGTGATCCCGTGCTAAAGTTGCCCCGCTAAATAATCCGATGAGGTAACTGCTGCATGTCGAATCCCCTGCTCAACCAGGATGGTCTGCCCCGATTTTCCGAAATCACGCCGGAGCACGTGAAACCGGCCGTCGAACAATTGCTCGCCGAAGGGCGGGCACAGGTAGGGCAATTGCTGGCAGCGCACGAAAGCTACAGCTGGGATAACCTGATTGCGCCCATGGAAGAGATGGATGACCGCATCAACCGCGCCTGGTCGCCGGTCAGCCACCTGAACGCCGTGGTGAACAGTGACGCACTGCGCAAGGTTTACAACGAGTGCCTGCCGCTGCTCAGTGCATACGGGACCGACCTCGGACAGCATGAAGGTCTGTACCAGGCCTACCGGCAGATTGCCGACGGCGCTGAATACCAGCAGCTGGATGCTGCACAGCGCAAGATCATTGACAATGCCCTGCGTGACTTTCGCCTCTCCGGTATCGAGCTGCCCCAGAAGCAACGCGACCGCTTCAAGGAAATCATGCAACAACTATCCGAGCTGTCCTCGAAATACAGTGACAACGTGCTCGATGCAACCAATGCCTGGCACAAGCAGGTTCGGAACGAAGCGTTGCTGGCAGGCCTGCCGGAAAGCGCCCGTTCCCTGGCCCGGCAAACTGCCGCACAGCGCAACCTGGAAGGCTGGGTATTCACACTGGAATTCCCGTCCTACCACCCGGTCATGATCTACGCGGAAAACCGCGAGTTGCGCGAGGAACTCTATACCGCGTACGTTACACGCGCCTCGGCATTCGGGCCCACCGGCGGTTTGTATAACAACGACGCCAACATGGAGCGCATGATGGCGTTGCGCCACGAGGCGGCAAAGCTGCTCGGCTTCGCCAACTATGCAGAACGTTCCCTGGCCACAAAGATGGCGCAAAGCAGCGACCAGGTGATGGCGTTCCTGAATGACCTGGCAGGGCGCACGCTCGAGGCCGGCAGGAAGGAGCTGCAGGAAGTGCGTGATTTCGCAACTGCACAGGGTGTCGATCACATGCAGGCGTGGGATATTCCGTTTTACTCGGAACAATTGCGCCAGCAAAAATATTCCATCTCACAGGAAGAGCTGAAGCCGTGGTTCCCGGAAAGCCGGGTACTCAACGGCCTGTTCGCCATCGTCGAGCGACTGTACGGGCTGCAGATAGCCCCGGTGGAAGGCATCGACAGCTGGCACAAGGACGTCCGTTTCTTCCGCATCCACGACAGCAGCGGCGCAGTTCGTGGCGAGTTCTATCTCGATTTATATGCGCGCCCGCACAAGCGCGGTGGCGCCTGGATGGATGAGTGCATCTGCCGGCGCCGCACCGCAAACGGCATACAAACACCGGTTGCCTACCTGACCTGTAACTTTTCACCACCCATCGGCGCTGACCCGGCACTGTTCACGCATGACGAGGTCATCACCATGTTCCATGAATTCGGTCATGGCCTGCATCACATGCTGACGCAGATCGATTATGCCGGCGTATCCGGTATCAGCGGCGTGGCCTGGGACGCGGTCGAACTGCCCAGCCAGTTCATGGAAAACTGGTGCTGGGAGCGTGACGCCCTGGACCTGATCTCCGGCCACTACCGCAGCGGCGAGAAACTCCCGGATGAGCTGTACCAGCGCATGCACAAGGCGAGAAATTTCCAGTCCGCCATGCAGATGCTGCGCCAACTGGAATTCGCCATGTTCGATTTCCGCATGCACCGTGATTACGATAGTGGCCGCGGTGCTCGCGTGCATGAAACACTGGCGGCAGTACGCAAGGAAGTTGCGGTATTCGAGCCACCGGAATTCAACCGCTTCGAGAACAGCTTCACCCACATTTTCGGTGGCGGTTACGCAGCCGGCTATTACAGTTACAAGTGGGCCGAAGTGCTGTCGGCCGATGCCTTCGAGGCGTTCGAGGAAACAGGGATTTTCAACCGTGCTACCGGGGAGAAATTCCTGCACGCGGT
>CAJQOV010000100.1 GCA_905480065.1 uncultured Gammaproteobacteria bacterium
GAACTCGCGCAGGTGCTCGATGCCCTCGCCGACCCCGACAAAGCGGATCGGTATGCCGGTGCGGCGTGCGATGGCGAAGATGATGCCACCCCGGGCCGTGCCGTCCAGCTTGGTGAGTGTGATGCCGGTAAGCCCGATGGCTTCGTTGAATTGCTGTGCCTGGTTGAGCGCGTTCTGGCCGGTGCCTGCGTCCACCACCAGCATCACCTCGTGTGGCGCATCCGGGTCGAGTCGCGTCATGACGCGCTTGACCTTTTTCAGCTCTTCCATGAGGTTGGACTGGGTATGCAGGCGTCCTGCAGTGTCGGCGATCAGCACATCGATGTTGCGGGAGCGCGCCGCCTGCAGGGCGTCGAAGATCACCGAGGCGGCGTCGGCACCCTGTTGCTGTGCAATGACCGGTACATTATTGCGTGCGCCCCAGCTTTGCAGTTGTTCCACCGCGGCGGCGCGAAAGGTGTCGCCGGCCGCCAGCATGACGGTCTTGCCCTGTTGCTGCAGGCGGTGAGCGAGCTTGCCGATGGTGGTGGTCTTGCCGGCGCCATTGATGCCGGCCATCAGGATGACGAACGGTCGCGTATTTTCCGGTATCGTTAACGGCACGCTGCAGGGCGCGAGGATGGCCTCCATGCGCGCGCGCAGTGCTGCCAGCAGGGCATCGGCATCGCCGAGCTGTTTGCGGGCCACCCGTTCGGTGAGGTCGTCGATGATCTCGCGCGTGGCCTCGACACCGACATCGGCGACCAGCAGCATGGTCTCGAGTTCCTCCAGCAGGTCGGCATCGATGGCCTTGCTGCCCAGTACCAGGCTGGTGACGCTTGCGGTGAGATTTTGTCGCGTCCGGCTCAGTCCGGACTTCAGGCGCGCGAACAGGCCGGTTTTTTCAGGCTGGTCGGTTGTGCTCGTTGATGGTTTTTTCAGGAAACCTGGCATCGGAAAAGTTGTCAGTGTAAGACCGGGAATTGTTCGGCTGGATATCCTATCATCCCGTACCTTGCGGGGTAACCTTTGCTTTTAGGGAGTACAAGAATGCGCAGTTTGCTTGCAATCAGCCTGATTATCGCCGCGCCACTGGCGCTGGCGAGTGGTTCGGTGCACGAATATATGCTCGACAACGGTCTGAAGCTGATCGTCAAGGAGGACCACAGGGCACCGGTGGTAGTGACGCAGGTCTGGTACCGGATTGGTGCGAGCTACGAAACCGATGGCATCACCGGCATCTCGCACGTGCTGGAACACATGATGTTCAAGGGTACCGATGCGCACCCGCCCGGCGAATTTTCGCGCATCATCGCGGAAAACGGCGGCGAGGAAAATGCCTTTACCAGTCAGGACTATACGACCTATTTCCAGCGCATGGAGAAAAGCCGGCTGCCGGTGAGCTTTGAGCTGGAGGCCGACCGGATGCGCAACCTGCACCTGCAGGAGGAGGAATTCCGCAAGGAAATCAACGTGGTCATGGAAGAGCGCCGGATGCGTACCGATGACAAGCCGACGGCGCTGACCTACGAGCAGTTCGCCGCGGTGGCGCACACCGCCAGCTCCTACCGGACGCCGACCATTGGCTGGATGAACGACCTGGAAAATCTCAGCCTGGCGGACCTGCAAGACTGGTACCGGCGCTGGTATGCACCGAATAACGCCACCGTGGTGGTGGCCGGTGACGTCGAGCCGGACGCGGTGCTGGCGCTGGCGAAACAGTACTTCGGGCCACTGAAGCCGGAGCCGATCACCCGGCCGAAACCGCGCATCGAACCGGAGCAGCAGGGACTTCGCGCCATTCGCATCGAGGTGCCGGCCGAGGTGCCGTACCTGATCATGGGTTACAAGGTGCCGGTACTGAAGACCGCAGAGCACGACTGGGAGCCATACGCGCTGGAGGTGCTGGCCGGCATCCTGGATGGTGGTGACAGTGCGCGACTGGCCACGGAACTGGTACGTGGCAGCAGTATTGCCAGCAGTGCCGGCGCCGGCTACGACTCGTACAGTCGCCAGGCCGACCTGTTCCTGCTGGACGGCACGCCGGCTGGCAAGCACACGGTGGCCGAGTTGCAGCAGGCCTTGCTGGAGCAGGTGAAACGACTGCAGGAAGCACCGGTTGGCAAGGACGAGCTGGCGCGCATCAAGTCCAAGGTGGTGGCGGATGCCGTCTATGAACAGGACTCGATTTTTTACCAGGCGATGAAAATCGGACAGCTCGACGCGGTGGGTCTCGACTGGCACCTGAACGACCAGTACGTGGCACGCATCAATGCGGTAACCGCCGCACAGATTCAGGAGGTCGCCCGCAAGTTCCTGGTGGAGCGGCAGCTGACGGTGGCCGAACTGGTGCCGTTGCCGATGGAAGCGGTCAGCAAGACGCATGCCGCCATGCAGGAGGTCTCCGATGTTCGCTAAGCTGATGCATGCGCAGGACGGGAACACCATGCTGCCACGATTTGCACTATTGCTGGCGTTGCTGCTGACGGTGCTGCAGGCACATGCCATGGCGCCGATCCAGCACTGGGTCACCGGCAACGGCGCACGGGTTTACTACGCCCCGGCACCGGAATTACCGATGGTGAATGTCAATGTCACCTTTGCTGCGGGCAGTGCACGTGACGACGGCAATGATGGCGTGGCGCACCTGACCAGCACCTTGCTGGCCAGCGGAGCGGCGGGCATGAGTGCAGATGAAATCGCCAACCGCGTGCAGGCGCTCGGTGCCGAACTGAACACCGGTTCCGCGCGTGACATGGCCTGGGTTTCGCTGCGCACGCTCAGCGATGCAGAACACCTGCAGCCGGCACTGGCCATTTACACCGATGTGCTGGGGCGTCCTGACTTCAACGCCGCGGACCTGGAACGCGAGCGTGGACGCACGCTGGTGGGGATCCGCAGCGAGGAACAGTCCCCTGCGGCCGTAGCGGAAAATGCGCATTACCCGGCCATGTATGGCAAACATCCGTATGCGTCGCGCCCGAACGGCAGCGCGGAAAGCGTCAGCAAGATCACCCGGCCACAGATCCTGGCGTTCTACCAGCGCTACTACGTGGCGCACAACGCGATTATTGCAATCGTCGGTGATGTGGACCGCAAGGCGGCCGAACAACTGGCGGAAACCCTGTCGTCGAAGTTGCAGCCGGGCGACGTGGCCGATCCGTTGCCGGAACCGGCGCGCCTGGTACAGGCGAGCGAGCAGCGCATCTTTCACCCATCGGCACAGACCACTGTGCTCGTGGGTGCACCCGGCATGCGGCGTGGTGATCCGGATTACTTCACGCTCTATGTCGGTAACCACATCCTGGGCGGCAGCGGGCTGGTTTCCCGCATGAGCAAGGAGATCCGCGAGAAACGCGGGCTGTCCTACAGCGCCAGCAGCTACTTTAGCCCGATGGAACAGAACGGGCCGTACCTGCTGTCGCTGCAAACGCGTAACGACCAGACCGACGCGGCGCTCGCGGTACTGCGTGACACGCTGAAGGAATTCATCAAGGATGGCCCAACCGATGCAGAGCTGGAGGCAGCGAAAAAGAACATTACCGGTGGCTTCGCGCTGCGCGTCGACAGCAATTCCAAGATACTGGATTACCTGGTGGTGATCGGGTTCTACGGCTTGCCGCTGGATTACCTCGATACCTTCAACGCCAACATCATGGCCGTGACCCGCGAGCAGATTGTCGACGCCTTCCGCCGCCGGGTGTCACCCGACAGCATGGCAACGGTGATCGTGGGCGGCGAGAGCAAGTAGGCTGGCTGCGCAGAACAAAAAGGGAACAAAAAGGGGTCGGTGTCATTTTTCATCACTGGACAGCATATTGCACACTGTCTTTGAGAGAAAAATGACACCGACCCCTTTTTTGGACGCCTGCTACACAGGCGCGGCTGGGCTTGGCCGTTAAAACCTTTTAATGAACCCAGTACTGTTGTTATCTCGGCATTCCAGTATCACAGATCTTGGCTTGATACTGGGTTTGGTGTGCCTGATGATGTCGGGCTGCGAATCGGTTGGCCCCAAAACGGTGGGCCAAAAAGAGCTAGTTCCGCCTGACCATGTCCGTATTGTGTATTCCGATCTGCACTGTAGAGATGTGGATAAAGCCGCTTCATCACCTTTTATCAATGCAGACCACGTTGAATCCATAGTTTGGGGCGCTAGCGCTCTCCTCAGCCTGCATGGATCTGAATGGGAGTGGAAGGCTCGCCAGCTAGCTGTCGAGCGAGACGCAGACTTGTCACTGATCAGGCCATGCGATGGTGAGAGGTTTTTTAAGTATGCCCAAATAGAAGTGTGGCGCACGCGAGGCTTCACACCCCCAATGTTCCAAGATGAATCCCGTCCAGAGAGTGGCACGCTCATGGCACCTTCTAGTTCAACGTATGGCATACGGCTGCAGAACATCTTTGAATGCTTCGAACAGGCTCGTGTCACGAGTGGCCCGATAACAACCGAAAACAAACAACGCCTTGGCAATATCGAAGCAACCGATTTATTTACTCCTGGCCCCACTTTTGAAGGGTTCGCGAGAATCGACAAGTATTACCGCCCTACTCGCACAGGCAGACTGAGTCTGTCTGGAATTCTATTTGATCGACCAAAAGCTGATTGGGCAGCATGGATATACCGAAAGCTTTCTCCAAATGAAAAAACGGACTTTGCTGAGCGCTATCTGGTATGTCTGCTGGACCGCGGATATAGTTTGTAATCTATAGATGGCTCTAGCAAGAAGCTCGTTCGGACGCAAACTACGCTGCGCTTCGTTTGCGCCGCACAACTTAAACGTTAATGTCGTCTTTTTCGGCACTCCTGCCGCTCGATGTTCGTCCGCGTAGGTCAGGAGTTGGCCGTACTCGGTAGTACAGATTGCCTGACGGGAATGTCGTGTTCTGCGGCATTACCGCCACTGCCATAGGGGCCTGGAACGGCAATTGAAGGCTCGATCTCTGTCATTTAGTCCGGCCTAATATAAGAAATCGCTAAATGGCGCGGTTCGTAGAGAAGCGGACATTCAGAAATTCTGCTTGTAGGACAGGAACGTACTGTACTCGGACGTTCCGGAGCCGGACTCGGATCGGCAGGAGTCGACCTTAGTCGGACCTTTATGCGCCGCTTATATAAGCTATTAATGAACTAGAAAGAACAGGGAA
>CAJQOV010000101.1 GCA_905480065.1 uncultured Gammaproteobacteria bacterium
CTCCAGATAGCCCGCGTCCCCGGACAACACCCAGACCTCGTAGCTGCCGGGCGCAACATCCAGCGCAAAGGTCGCCGGACCGCCCGCGTAGGAACGTGCCAGATCGTCCGGTGTCTCGCGGCTGATGACATTCAGATTTGCGCGCGCCTCCCAGCCCCCGGCTTCCGCGCGATGCCAGGCGCCGGTCTCGACTGCCCCGGCCGCATCCAGCCAGCCGTAACCGCTAAGACGGTTGTAGTCGCTGCGCGCACTGATCTTGATGAAGGAGTCGACAGCGGGTGCATCCTGCGGCGCGAAGTTGAAGCGGTAGCTGCCATCGTCGGGACCACGCAGCAACAGCAGCATGCTGATACCTGCCAGCACCAGCACCAGAATGACCAGCCGGAAGTGAAATGGGAAGTGAAATGGGGTCGGTGTCATTTAAAGTGAAATGGGGTCGGTGTCATTAACGGCTACGTCCTGGTCGTTTGTCATCTGCCCGGTTTTGTAAATTGACACCGACCCCATTTCCCACCACCGTTGGTCCAATGCCGACCTCCCATCCATCGCTGCTCTTCAGGTAATCAAGCGATTTGTCGGTCATGAAAAACATCACATAGCCGAAGGACTGGGCGTCTGCCTGGAGTCCGTAGGAAACGGCAGACGAGTTGTAGTAGCCTGTCGACTTGCCCTGCTGACGCAGCACACCGTCTCCGTATCGCCCGCCAATCATCAGGCCTGCCTTGATGATCGAATGAAATATCAGAATACCCTTAGCCTTCTCAGCCAGTTGATTAGCGACCGGCGTGCTTTCATACAGGTTAGCAAGCGCCATGTCGGCATCACGATCGATTTCATGGGCGGATGCAGCGAGGACAGCACCGTTAGCCAACCCAAGGACCAGTGCCGCAACGGACAATACCAGTCATTGATTATATCGATACGGGGAAATGGGGTCGGTGTCAATTATGGCTTCGCGGTAGTCGGTCCTCATCTGCCCTGTTTTGCAGATTGACTCCGACCCCATTTCCCCCATTTCCTCGCGTCATTGCTGATAATCGTGACCAGGCGCTCAAAAAAGGCTTAATGTCCACCCTATAATATGCCGAGAACCGCTCATCCAGAATGACCAGCACTGCTAACGAAGCCCGGGAGGAAATGTAATGGAAAAACGGATGCTTGCACTGGCGCTACCGATAGTTTTGGCTGCCACGACAGCGTGCGCAGACACACTCAGCGCCCGGATTGGCTTCAACTACTGGGATTTTGATATCAGCGGCACAGCCCGCTACCAGAGTACGAACCCAGCCGATGCTATCGACGTAAACGACGACCTCGGTTTCAACAACGATACGCTGACATCGCTCTACGCTATTTTCGAGCACCCGGCACCATTGATCCCAAACGTCAAGGTCGTCAGCACCAGTCTCGATAGCGATGCCAATGGCGCCTTGTCCAGGGCCTTTACCTGGGGTGATATCGACTTTACGATCAATGAAGATGTCCGTAGCGAAGTACAACTCGACCAGATCGATGCAGCCCTGTACTGGCGCATTCTCGATAACGTGGCCAACCTGGACATTGGCATCAATGCCAAGTATATCGATATAGATGCAACCATTACTGGCGCCACATCGGGTTCCGATACGGCTAACGTGTCCGGCCTGGTTCCCATGCTCTATGCGGGTGTGGGCATTGACCTCCCCCTTACCGGCTTGAGCGTCAGCGCGGATGGTGCCTACATTAGTTATGACGGTAGCAACTTTTACGATGTCACTGTCCGAGCCACCTATGACAGCCCTTGGCTGTTGGGCATCGAAGCCGGCTATCGCAAGCTGAGGCTGGATCTCGATAACTTCGACGAGTCCTATGCTAACGTCGAGTTCGCTGGCCCCTATCTGGGGGCCTACATCCATTTCTGATTCGCAACCCGAGACTGTAAATTAAATTGTGTAACTGCTCATTATTTTCTACCTTATATGGGGATAGTAATGATGAGCAGTTACACAATTTAATTTACAGTCTCACATCCAGCGCATCCTGACCTTGCCAAAGGAACACAATGCGCCACTGATCGTTGATCCGCAGGCTCCAGAATCCCGCACGATCACCTTTCAATATTTCCAATCGGTTACTTGGCGGAATACGTAACATTTCAAGTTTCGGAGCCGCGTTGATCTGGTCCAGCAACCGTCGTACCTTATCGTGCAATTCACGCGGTAGCTTTCGCGCCTGGCGGTAGAAAAGACCTGCAATATCTTCGCTAACTTTCTGTTTTATAATATGATGCGCCCGGAGGAATTACTCGGGGCTGCGCCCCTCGCCCCTGCGGGGCCGCCGGCAAAGCCGGCGTTCTTCGCCGCTGCGCGGCTTGTCGAACTCAACCAATTAGAAACGTCGGGAGTTCGAACCTCTGGTATACCGATAAACAAGAAGGCCCGCGCAAGGCGGGCCTTCTTGTTTATTTGGCGCGCCCGGAGAGATTGCGCAGCACATCCTTGTGCTGCGCCCTTCGGGCCGCCGCTGCGCGGCGTCCAAAATCGCTCCCGGCGATTTTGTCGAACTGTGGAGCCCGACCCAGCCCCGCACAAGCCAAACAAAAAACCGGCCAGAAGGCCGGTTTTGTGTTTGGCGCGCCCGGAGAGATTCGAACTCCCGACCGCCTGGTTCGTAGCCAGGTACTCTATCCAACTGAGCTACGGGCGCATAGTCAACAGGCGAGGGATTATACAGAAAAATCACCTCTCGTCATTCCCGCACCGAAATGATTTTCCGCTTATTTCGACGCGTCTGGCCGGGCAAACGAGTCCATGGCAAACAGCGCGCTTTTCCTGAATACACAAGGACTTTTAAAAGGGGTGTGGGTTATTGCGGCTGCCCACCGGGGCGAACCCCCTGCCCCGCTGATTGCTGATCGTAACCACCGGGGAAAATCCCGCCCTGCTGACAATAACTATTCGCTTGTTATTTTAACTGTCTGTTACATAGCGTATTTAGCACCCGCACAATTCTTCGCCGCAGGGACGGCAAACGGCCGCGCCGGAGTGCGGCCGTTACTGGTTGCGCAACAGCAGCATGGGACTGCGCTCCAGCACAGCCCGTGTTCCGGCATAACCGGCCACGCCGATCAGCAGCGCGCCCGCTGCCGGCGTAATGACCCATAGCAGCCACTGAAAACTGTGCTCCAGGTGCAGCACCTGTGTGTAGAGTACCCAGCTCAGGCATTCCGTACCCAGCGCCGCCACCAGGCCTGCCAGCGCACCCAGCGCGGTAAATTCCGCCAGGTGACCGGCCCGCAACTGGCGGCGGCTGCCACCAAGCGCCCGCAGCAGTGCACCTTCATACAGCCGGTCATCCTGGCTGGCCTGCAGGGCGGCGAACAGCACGGCAAATCCTGCCAGCAGCGTAAACACCAGCACATATTCCACCGCCAGCGCGACCTGCCGGAAGATGCGGCCGACCTGCTCGATCATGCGGTCCAGTTCCAGCACGGTCACTGCCGGATACCGCGCCACCAGCTCGCGCAGCAGGGACTTGTCTGCCTTTTGCAGGTAGAAACTGGTGATGTAGGTCGCGGGAAACCGGTCGATCACGTGTGGCGGGAATACCATGTAGAAGTTGGGTCGAAACGACTCCCACTCCACGCTGCGGATACTGGCCACCGCGGCAGTGAAGCGCTGCTCGCCGATCGCGAAGCGCAATTCGTCACCCACCTGGATACCCAGGCGTTCGGCCAGCTTCGCTTCCACCGAGACCAATGCCTTGCCGCTGTCATCCGGCTGCCACCAGCGCCCCTTCAGGATATGGTTGTCTGCCTGCAGTGCTGTTGTCCAGGTCAGGTTGAGCTCGCGGTTCAGGACATTGTCGCTGCGCGCCTCCTTGGTCACGGCCTTGCGCACGGCGGCGCCGTTGATCTCCACCAGCCGGCCACGCACCATCGGGTAGAGCTGTGCGGTCGTCACACCGGCCTCCTCCATGAACGTCCGGAATGCCGCTACCTGCTCCGGCAGGATATTGATGGCGAAGTGATTGGGTGCATCGGCCGGCAGCTGTCGCTGCCAGGTCGTCATCAGGTCCGTGCGCACCAGCGCCACCACCGCCATCGCCATCAGCGTCAGGCCAAACGCCAGGATCTGGCTGACGCTGCTACCCCTGCGACGCCACAGGTTGTTCAGGCCAAAACGCCACGCCACGCCAACGCGGGTATGCAGGCGCCGGCTCAGCAGCAGCAACAGCAAGGCAACAAGACTCAACAGTGCGACCAGGGCAACGGCACCGACCAGCACGGACAGTGTCAACGCCCAATTGTCGGTGTAGCGCCACATCACTGCCAGGATGGCGCACAGGGCCGCCCCGTAAACCAGCCATGCCCGACTCGGCAGGGGTAACAGGTCACGGCGCAGCACCCGCAACGGCGGCACACTCTTCAGGCGCAACACCGGGGGCAGTGCAAAGCCGGCCAGCGTGATCAGCCCGGTGGCGAAGCCCGCCAGCACCGGCCATGCCGTTGTCACGGAAGGCGCGGCCGGCAACAGGTCGGCCAGCAGGTACACCAGGCCGAACTGGGCCAGCCAGCCGAGCAAACTGCCGACCGCCGAGGCAAGCAGGCCGATCACCAGCAGCTGGGGAAGATAGAGACCGAGCAGATCGCGCTGCGAGGCGCCCAGGCAGCGCAGTATCGCGCTCATGTCGAAATGCCGCTCACTGTAACGGCGCGCCGCCATGGCCACCGCGACCCCGGCCAGGATAATCGCCGCCAACACCGCAAGCCCGAGGTAACGTTGTGCCCGTTCCAGCGCCGAACCCACGGCCTGGCGTCCCCCCTTTACGTCGACCAGCTCGTGACTGGGACCCAGGCGCGGTTCAAGCCACTTGCGGAATCCCGCGACATCCGTCTCGCGGCCCGCAAACAGGTACTGGTAGGAAAGCCGGCTGCCTGGTTGTACCACGCCGGTTGCCGGGACATCCGCCATCCGCATCAGCAGTCGCGGCGACATGCCGAACGGGTCCCGGGCCTGGCCGGGCTCGAAGGTGATCACCGCGGTGATTTTCAGGGCATGGGCGCCGACCTCCACGGAGTCGCCCACCTGCAGGCCGAGGTTGGTGAGCAGGCGCGGCGCTACCCATGCCTCCCCGGGGCCGGGCAGCGTGTCCGTGTCGACATCGGCAGCGAACGGCGCCGGCGCGATCCGCAACCGGCCACGCAGCGGGAAGCCATCCTGCACCGCCTTCACACTGGAGAGCAGCAGTTCCTCGCCGCCAACCACCACGCTGGCGAACTCGAGTGTCTCGATCGCCTGCAGGCCGGCGGCACGCGCCTTGCCTAGCCAGGCGTTCTCCACGGGTCGCGGACTGAGCAGCACCAGGTCGGCGCCGAGGAAGTCTGCCGACTGGTTCACCAGTCCCCGGCCCAGCCGATCGGTAAAGAATCCGATGGCCGTGCTGGCCGCCACGGCGATCACCAGGGCAATCGCCAGGATGCGCTGCTCTCCGGACCGCCAGTTGCGGGCCAGCAGCCGCATGGACAGGCCCCAGCGAATCATGCGGGGTGCGCCTCCCGCACATCGGACACCACCCGGCCCGCCTCCAGACGGATCAGCCGCTCACAGCGACCGGCCAGGTGCTCATCGTGGGTAACGAGTACCAGGGTGGTGCCCTTGTCCTGGTTGAGGCGGAACAACAGATCAATCACGCGCTCACCGGTGACGTTGTCGAGATTGCCCGTGGGCTCATCGGCAAACAGGATGGCGGGTTCGGTGACAAAGGCCCGCGCAATGGCCACGCGTTGCTGCTCGCCACCCGACAGCTGTTTCGGGTAATGCTGGAGGCGCCCGGCCAGTCCAACGCGGCCCAGCAGCTGCGCGGCAGCGTCCTGCGCATGCCGCTGTCCCGCCAGCTCCAGCGGCAACATCACGTTTTCGAGCGCCGTCAATCCGGGCAGCAACTGGAAGGACTGGAAGACAAATCCCACCAGCTCCGCCCGCACCCCTGCCCGGCCATCTTCGTCGAGGTCGTTGAGTCGATTGCCGGACAAAAACACCTCGCCTGCAGAGGGAAGATCCAGCCCTGCGAGCAATCCCAGCAGGGTCGACTTGCCCGACCCGGAGACGCCGGCAATTGCCACGGTCTCTCCCAGCTGCATCTCGAGATTGATATCGGTAAGGATATCCAGCGGTCCGGCGGCAGTATCGACACGTTTACTCAAGTGTCGGGTGGCAATCATGGTGGTATGCTTTGAGTTCGCCATGCTGAATCGAATCCTGCTCCTGCTGCTGTTGATACTGCCAAATACATCACCTGCCGCCATCATACTCATTGTCGGCGACAGTCTGAGCGCCGCCTACGGAATCCCGCTGCAACAAGGATGGGTATCCCTGCTGCAGGAGCGCCTGGACGCCGGAGGTTATCCGTACCAGATCGTCAATGCCAGCATCAGCGGCGACACCACCGCCAATGCCCGTGCGCGGTTACCCGCCGCCCTCGCCAGCCATGAACCGGCCGTGGTGTTACTCGAACTCGGTGGCAACGATGGGCTGCGCGGCCTGTCCCTTGCGGAGATGAAAAACAACCTGGCCGGGATGATTTCCAGCGCGCTGGATGCGGGTGCACAGGTACTGCTTGTCGGGGTGCAGCTGCCACCCAATTATGGTCCCCAATATACGGAAAGGTTCCAAGGCGTTTACCAGGAGCTTGCGCGCACGTATGAGATAAACCTGCTGCCTTCGCTCGTGGACGGCATCGGCACCGAGCAGGAGCTGATGCAGGCGGATGGAATTCACCCCAATGCCGTCGCCCAGCCGCTGATCCGGGACCGCATCTGGAAGGCCCTGCTGCCCCTGCTGAAACAGGCCGATCGCAGGCGACCAGCATTGTCCGAACAGTAGTGAATCCGCATCAGCGCGCAGCTTGCGCTGATGCTGCATCGATGGTCCAGCTATGTGCACCACAAATGAAACAGGCCCCATCGCGCCTGATCTAGGGAACATCTGAATAAGTCATTCCCGCGCAGGCGGGGATCCAGTAACTGGTTGATATGGCACCGGCTGGATTCCCGCCTGCGCGGGAATGACGGCCTTGATCCGAGTTGCCCTAGCCGTTCCTCCTGGATCCGGAATCGGGCCAGAACTTGCCATTCCCAGGATCTTGCTGAACTTCCGGAATGCCGCAACTCCGGACGTTCCCGTCTTGCAGTCTGTACTCACACTTTCGGCCAGAACCGGTCATTCCCCACGGTTCCTGTGAAGGTCTGGGATGTGGTTGTTAGAAATCAATCATGAATGTGCCCATGACTGTTTATATTTTATGCATTATTTTTCGCTATATACTTCATAAGAGCTAGCATCTTGTTTCTAAACTGGGCAGCCCAGTCTTTTCCAACTCTTGCCAAGCATTATCATCGATTACAGCTGGTATAATGTTCGTCCCTGTCAGCGCAGGATATTTGCGGGTCAGCAATGGCAAGTCTCTCTGTGCCTCATTACGTACCGATGGAATGCCTGCATTGACATAGCTACGATATGCGCGGCGATCTGGAATATACAGACAATTGCGGACATGCAAGTTTCCGAGATACAGAATTTCTCCCGATCGCACCTCGAAACGCAAAGGCCTCATATGAATCAGGAGAATACCTGGCGCATCTAATT
>CAJQOV010000102.1 GCA_905480065.1 uncultured Gammaproteobacteria bacterium
CCTCAACTCGGCTATTACCGTAGCCCTGTGTTGCCTGTGGCCGACGCTGATAAATACGACGGTTGGTGTTGCCGGTCTCGATCGCGACCTGGTGAACGTGAGCCGGGTGATGTCACTGTCGCCTTGGGTGCACGTGCGCAAGATCGTTATTCCGGCGGCTATTCCGATGATTTTTACCGGACTGCGACTGTCCCTGGCCACGGGTTGGATGGTGCTGATCGCGGCCGAAATGCTGGCGCAGAATCCGGGGTTGGGAAAGTTCGTCTGGGATGAGTTCCAGAACGGCAGTTCCAACTCGCTGGGTCGTATCATGGTCGCGGTGTTTACCATCGGATTTATCGGATTTTTGCTGGACCGCGGCATGCTGTTTTTACAGGGCAAGGTTTCCTGGGACAAGGAAGCAGTGCTGCGCTAGAACAAACATAAATACTTAAAGCATAGAGAATCTCAACTGGAGTTATGCATGACTGACAAACATTTGAATATTGATCACGTGTCGATGGTGTTCGATACCCCGAGCGGCCCCTTCACTGCGCTGGAAAATGTTGACCTGGTGATGTCGGAAGGCGAGTACGTGTCGCTGATCGGGCACTCGGGCTGTGGCAAGTCGACCGTGCTCAATATTGTTGCCGGCCTGCTGCAGGCCTCCACCGGCGGGGTGGTGCTGGATGGTACCGAGGTCGATGAACCGGGACCCGAGCGCGCCGTGGTGTTTCAGCACCACTCACTGCTTCCCTGGCTGACGGCCTACGAAAATGTTGAACTTGCCGTCAAGCAGGTCTTCAAGGGCAAGAAAAGCAAGGCCGAGATGCATGACTGGATCGAGCACAATCTGAAACTGGTGCACATGGAACATGCCATGGACAAGTTGCCGGGTGAGATATCCGGTGGCATGAAACAGCGGGTGGGTATTGCGCGCGCGCTTGCCATGCAACCCAAGGTGCTGTTGATGGACGAACCGTTCGGTGCCCTGGATGCACTGACCCGGGCGCATATGCAGGACTCTCTCATGGAGATCCATGCCGAGCTGGGTAATACCGTCATCATGATTACCCATGACGTGGACGAGGCGGTACTGTTGTCTGACCGTATCGTCATGATGACCAATGGACCGGCAGCGACGATCGGGGAAATTCTCGATATCAGGCTGGAGCGTCCGCGTGACCGGGTGGCACTGGCAGACAGCCCCGAATACAACCACTATCGTGCGTCTGTGCTGAAATTCCTCTACGAGCGCCAGCGCAGACCCGGGTCAGACGACAGCAAACCGGTTGATGAGCATGGCAGTGATGACAAGGCGCTGAAGATTGTCTCGAGTAACAGCGCGGCTGCCTGATCCGTTAGACGGGCTTGCAATAATACTTCAGCATGGAAGGTCTGCCTTGCCCTTTAGTAGTGATGCAACACGCAGCTGCACGGCAAAGCGCGGTGGTTTTCATACAAAACGTTCTCACCTGGCCGAGGTGCTGCCAGACGGACAGTGCAAATGATCGAGGCGAGCTGACCAGCATGTTGGCCGGAATCCCTCTGCAGCCAGTCTGGTTTTACGAGGAGCGTTATCGTGGTACGGCGCAGGCGCAGTTACTTCAGTGCCTGCGCCGTACGCTCGCAGATAATATAGATCGAGTGCCTCAGGTTCTGTGGATATGGCGGGTGAATGTCAAATTATGAACGTCAGCAGTAAATCTGCTCAGGAGGTTTATGTGGATAGCCATGTGAATTCACCAATCATGGATTACCTGAATGACCTCAGGGAGAAGTTTGCGGGTGTAGACACGGGTGAGATTGCAGATTATATCCCCGAGCTTGCCACGGCGAATGGCGACTGGTTCGGTATCTGCGTGGCGACAACCGAAGGTAATGTTTACGAGGTCGGTGAAAGTCGCCAGGAATTTACCATACAGTCGATCTCAAAACCCTTCGTCTACGGGCTGGCGCTTGAAGATAATGGACGCAAGGATATTCTTGAAAAATCGGTGTGGAGCCTACGGGGGACGCCTTTAATTCAATAAGTCTGGATCCGGTTACAGGGCAGCCGGCTAACCCGATGATCAATGCCGGTGCGATTACGGCTGCCGGTCAGATCATGGGCTACAACAATGAAAAGAAGCTGGCCAGGGTTGTGGATATGCTGTCGGCCTACGCAGGTCGTTCACTGGAAGTCGATGAAAGAGTATATCAATCAGAAAGTGAAACCGGCCATCGCAACCGGGCGATAGGTTACATGCTGAGAAATTTCAATATTCTCGAGGATGACCCGACGGATACACTGGAGCTGTATTTCAAACAATGCTCCGCGTCTGTTAACTGCCGTGACCTCGCAATAATGGGAGCAACACTGGCAAATGCAGGTATCAATCCCCAGACTCAAAAGCGCGCCATACGTGGTGAGTATGTGGAAAATGTGCTCAGCGTGATGGGGTCCTGCGGCATGTATGACTATGCGGGAGAATGGATATACAAGGTTGGCATGCCGGCCAAAAGCGGTGTTGCCGGAGGTGTTGTTGCGGTGCTTCCCGGGAAACTTGGTATTGGTGTGTTTTCCCCGCCACTGGACGCGCGTGGTAACAGTGTGCGCGGGATTGAGGTGTGTAACCGGATTTCCATGGACTTCAATCTGCATATGTTTAACGTTGTACAGCCCGCCAAATCGGTTATACGCTGTGCTTATGATGGCTCCCGTATCACGTCAAAGCATCTGCGAGACAGCATTGAGCGCGAGCGACTGAAGAAGCAAGGACATCGTATCAAGGTCTATGAAATTCAGGGTGATCTGAACTTTTCAACATCTGAAGTCATCGTCGATAAAATTGTAAGCATGGTTGATGAAGCCGACTTTTTTATCGTCGACCTCAAGCGCGTGCTGACTATTGACCAGAGTACCTGTCAGCTGTTCTTCCAGTTGCTACTGAAGCTTGCGCATATCGGAAAGGAGCTGGTGTTTACCAACTGTGATGCTTACCCGCAACTTGAACGCTATATGCGCAGGCACCTGCAGGATCGCAGTGATGCAGCCTGGCTGAGCTTTGATGATGACTTTGCGCTGGAATATTGTGAAGACAGGATACTGCAACGTTCAGAGACTGTACCTGCACCCACGCCACTGGAATCCTTTGAACTGTTCGACAGGTTGAGCAGTGATGAAATTGATATCATCGAAAGCAGGTTTGCCAGACAGCACTACCGGCAAGGCGTTACGATTATCCATCAGGGTGAATCTGCAAATAAACTATACCTGCTTGCCCAGGGACAGGTAAGTATAAAAATCACGCTGCCAGATGGAAAAATTAAGCGCCTTGCTACCCTGTCGCAGGGACTGGTATTTGGTGAGATGGCCTGGATTGAACGTAGTGAACGCTCGGCAGATGTTACGGTTGATTCTGATGCACTCTGCTACACGCTGGATATTGACGATTTCGATGCCATGATGGCAGATCACAGCCAGATCAAGGTCAAGGTGTTGGGGAACCTGCTGAACATATTCACAAGAAATTTACGCAAGGCCAATATCGAGATCGGTGTGCTCAGTTAGCTAGTACCGGACGCTGGATAAGGCCGCTTCGATTGAACGAAGTCGTCACTATGGCCAGGTTTTCAATATTTACCTATGATCTCGCACACTCGAACCCGGCGTATGAATTCCCGTGTTGCGCAACGCTGATCGAGCGCTACCCGCTTCAGGTATGGAAGGGGATTGTTGTATTGCTTGTTGCCGTGAAACTGTATTTGATGTTTCGGCAGTCTGGCTGAACCAGTAGACACAGGCGTTATTTGCAGTTTTGTGATGTCAGCTTGTCACTTCTGCCCGGGTATATTCAGGCGGCAGTTTGTATTGTTTATGATGTCCAGGATCGCAAGGTAGGCAATCAACATTACAAAAACAGAGTATTCATGGAATGACATCGCGCCCTGAAAGTAAACCGCAATGTCCAGCGATATAGCAAAGGATATGACGATAAGTATTTTCAGTAAGCAGGTAAATGGACAGGGTCTGGCGTGCTGTTTCAGCTGCTCGTGTATGCGAAGTCCGGAATCAGTCACCATGGCGCAGAGAATACCAACATTCTGTGACAGGCGAGTGACGCATCGATTCGCGTGCCAGCATGCCGAGTGAAATGAAAACATACTACGCTCGCTGTAGATGAGGTAATAATAAAAATACAGTCATGGCCCTGGTGCGAAGCCCCGGGTTTTGCGGACGCTTCTGACAGGTCGATGTAGGGTCTGAGGAGGGCAGGTGTCCTGGCATGGCTGGTTCCTCCATTGATCGTCCCGTTGCGCTAACATCCGCTATCGTTCCTGGTTAATCACGCAAACAATATGCCTGTGTGAGTGGCGGTCGCCTGCAGGCTGCAGGGTGTTGATCTGTAGGTTGAAATTGAAATCCAGTGAAAGCCGGGGTGATATTGTTGACGTGTTTCCTGCACAGGATTGGTGCCAGACCCGTGTAGAGTGTAGCAATATTGTTTAGTCCACGAGCTTGTTCAATCAATCGCAGCAGGTATGTGGCAACCGCCAGTGTCTGCACAATCGCCGTGAGTTTGACCTGTTCAAGACCTGCGTTTAGGTTGTCGAGCATCGATGCGGAGTGCTCCGCATCCATGAAGAATAATCCGCTGGAACATTTTTCGTATGACCTATTGTGTTGGTGTCTCACTGAATTCGGGCCTGGTGTTTGTCTCGGACTCGCGCGCTAACGCAGGTACGTATCAAATCAGTCAGTACGTCAAGCTTTCCAGGCGTCTTGATCAGGGAGAGAGGATCAACATAAATAAGGTAAATAATACCGCGAGACCTCACGGCCCCGCGGCGTCAACGAACTACAGGGCCTGGATTACTTACCGCAGCTGGAACTGTTTGCGATTTCCATCGAGGCATCCTTTTTATCGCCTTGATACACGGTAATCGTTAGCCAACCCGGGCAGACCATCCTGGCGTGTAATTTCTGACGCAATAACCATTGTCCACGATTCCGGGTCAAACAGAAATCCATCTGTATTCTGCAGGGAATCAAGGTGACCGTTTGCGGTGTTGCCTGTATTCATGTCGGGATACCATGAAACCTGGCAGGTTTGAGTCATGCCACCGGTGCCAGCCAATACCCTGGCCGGGTAGCAGAAATATCAGCGTGCATCAAACCTCGGCTGACTGGCCAGCTGCGGTCCTGTTTGTGTGCAACGCCTGTTCTCCGGGTTTGAACTAGACTCCATGTAGAAGGTGATTCGAGTGAAAGTGAGTGGAG
>CAJQOV010000103.1 GCA_905480065.1 uncultured Gammaproteobacteria bacterium
TGGATTCTCACGAAATACGTGGGTTATGCTTCCTATACTCAAAACAGACGACGATTGTCTGGCTATTCTTGGTGAGTACGTGCGTCGGTGGATAAGATGGACAAGCGCAGGGTTTAATTCAAATACACGAGTAACAATAAACCAATGGCCAATAAAAACCCCGCAACAAGGCGGGGTTCCTAATGATACTGTTAGTCTCTTGTTAAGCGCAGCAATCCGGCATCCTCGCCATGAGCGATGCGTTGTCCGACCTGCGCGACAATACCGTGGCCGGCAACTTCAGCAATACCAACCTGTCCCAGGCCGGTGGCAATGCCGCGGGCGGCAGTGCAGGGGGCAAGGGCAAGGGCGACAAGGCGGCCGGGCGCAGCATTGAAGAGATCCAGATGGTGTTCGACCGCAACAAGGGATCTATCTACAGCGTCTATAACCGGGCGCTGCGTAGTGACCCGACCCTGCAGGGCAAGGTGGTACTGAAACTGACCATAGCGGCAAGCGGCAAGGTAACGCAGTGCAGCGTCGTTTCCAGCGAGCTCAACGATGCAGAACTGGCCGGCAAGATCACCAGCCGGGTAAAAATGTTCGACTTCGGTGCCAAGGATGTCAGCGAGGTAACCATCACCTATCCGATCGACTTCCTGCCAGCCTGACAGCTTTCCCGCCGTCCGCTGATCCCGCTCCACCCGGCCTGCGTTCCTGTCAACAGGGGTTGCAAAAACGGCTACACTAGCCGGGCCATGTCTGTCCCAGCCCCACATCCCCGACCCAATCCGGTCATAACTGCACGCCGGCTCAGCAAGTCATTTCATGGCCGTACCGCAGTCGATACCATCGACTTCGTCATCGATACGGACACCTGTCTGTATGACCATAGCGCAAAGCGCTTTACCCACACCAGGAGTTTGCTATGTACGCACCGATAGAAATACCGTTTGGCTGTGTCATGATGTTCAATGTCGTCGATCTGAAGGACGGCGTTACCGTAGAGGACGTGGAAATCGCCCTGGGCGAGATGTGCAATGTCGTGAAGAATACCTATGGCGACGACAAGGGCGGCTTCATCGCCGGGCAGGTCTACAAGTATTCCGGGTTCGTTTCGAAGCAGGGCACCCTGGGTGAGACGCCCGATGGCAATGTTACTGCCGCGAAGATCAAGCAAGGTGAGCTGGCCATTGTGACGTTCTGGAAATCATTCGATCAGCATGAAAAGTCGCATGCAGACAAAGCCTTCAGGGAGAAATTCCAGGCGCTGGCCGAATTCTGCGACGAAACCTATGAGCTCGGCTACCAGATGCTCTGGCAGGGCGTCCCGGAAGAGAACTGATTTCTGCCCATGGAACACCCGAAACGTCGCTGGCCACGATGGTTGGCAGAACTGCTCGCCGTTATCGCCGTCGTGGTCGCGATCAACGCCTGGCACCTGCGCGGCGCACCTTCCGGTCCGGCACCGGATTTCACTGGCGTGCTGCTGGACGGCACAGGGGTCACGCTCAGCGAGCTGCGCGGCTCGCCGCTACTGCTGCATTTCTGGGCCACCTGGTGCCCGATCTGCGGACTGCAGCAGGGCAGCATCGATGCCATTGCGAAGGACCACACGGTACTCACCGTTGCCATCGACGCTGACAGCCCGGCAGCCATCGAGTCGTGGATGGCGCGGCAAGGAGTCAGCTATCCGGTAGTGCACGACCCGGAATATCGGCTCGCCGGTCAATACGGCATTCGTGGCGTGCCAGCCAGCTTTATCCTTGATTCAGCAGGTAACATCCGCTTCGCCGAGTCAGGCTATAGCACTGGCATCGGCCTGCGCGCGCGGCTGTGGTGGGCCGGTTTATAAAAACCAGTCCCGGCAGCCGACACTTGGCGGCCCTGAATAAGTGGCAGCAGCGCAGCAACCGCGGGATTTGCCAGGGAGGCTTGAATTCGTCGCACCTGGCCACCATTGAACAGGGAAGCGTCAGCCAAACCACGGAACCCGATGATGAGCGAACCACAACATATTGTCTGTCCGCACTGTAATGCCGTGAACCGCGTGACCGCGGCACGCCTGAATGATCAGCCCAGGTGTGGCAAATGCCATCATGCGTTGTTCAGTGCGCACCCGATCGAACTGACCAGTAGTAATTTCCGGCAACAGATCACCCGCAACGACATCCCGGTACTGGTGGATTTCTGGGCGCCGTGGTGCGGCCCATGCAAGATGATGGCGCCTGCGTTCAGCGAGGCGGCACGCCAGCTTGAGCCAAACGTCAGACTGGCCAAACTCAACACCGAGAATGAACAGGCCATCGCCGGAGAATTCGGCATCCGCAGCATCCCGACGCTGGCGCTGTTCAGGAACGGCCGGGAGGTGGCACGCCAGGCCGGCGCCATGGGCAGCGCCGATATCGTGCGCTGGGTGCAGGCCAATCGCTAGTCGGCCGCCTGCGCAAGCTTGCGGCGCAACTGCGCCGCCAGTTGCTCTACCGGCTCCTGCAACTCCGGTGGAATGATTTCAAACAGGTATTCCACGCGGTCAAGTGCTGCGCTCAGTTCCGCGCTGGTAAGCGGTTCGGAAAGGCTGCGGGCAATCTCCGTGATCTCGTGATACGGTTGAACACCGCTCATGGCTTATACTCCGTGATTGTGACCTCAGCCATTGTACCTGTGCCGCAATCGCCCGCGGCTGATTTTTTCCCAGGAACCTGACGTCCTGTATCCGTCATTCATTACGGACCAGCAACCACCATGCAACACGACCAGCAAGTACCCGCACAACCTGACTGGATGGACACCCTGAACGACAGCGTGCTGGCGCATTTCAATACCCGGCTGGTTGGCGGTTACCCGGAACCGTTTTACAAGGCCGCCACGCAGAACGAGGATGCAGAGATACGCTTTACGCGCGACTACATCCGCAGTGCGCTGCATGAACTGGCACACTGGTGCGTAGCCGGGCTGCAACGCCGTCGGCAGGATGATTACGGCTACTGGTACGAACCGGATGGTCGCAGCGAAGCTCAGCAACAGCTGTTTTTCCAGGCCGAGGTAAAACCTCAGGCCATCGAGAAGCACTTCTGTGCCGCACTCGGGATTGCGTTTTCCGTCAGCGTCGATAATCTCGGTAACCCGTCGCTCGCGGGCATCGAGGATTTCGCCCGTGCAGTAGATGACTGCTACGCAGACTATTCGTTACACGGGTTACCGGCACGTGCGTCCCGCATCCGCGCTTGTTTGCTGCGCTGTAATTGCGCAGCAGTGACCGCCTGAATTACATTATTCTCATGCAATTTCTGTTTGCCTGGTTCGCCGCATTGCTGTTACTGCCGGCCATCCTGCCGGCAGATATGAACACCCCGGCGCAGGAATGCGTAATCCTGCTGCACGGACTGGGGCGCACCAGCCATTCCATGCAGGATATCGAAAACACCCTGGCAGATGCCGGCTATTGCGTGGTGAATCACGGCTATCCGTCACGGCAAGACGACATCGAGTGGCTTGCGTATGACGCGATCATCGACAGCCTGGGCTACTGCGAGGCACAGCATACCGTCAAAATCCATTTTGTGACCCATTCGCTGGGCGGCGTACTGGTACGCGTGTATCTTCAGGAACAGCACATCGAAAACCTGGGTCGTATCGTCATGCTGAGTCCACCCAACCAGGGTAGTGAGGTGACCGATCTGCTGCGAGACAACGTCTTGTACCAGTTCGCGACCGGGCCGGCCGGGCAGCAACTCGGCACCGGCCCGGGTGACATTCCGCGACAACTGCGACCGATACCAGGCGAAATTGGCATTATCGCGGGCGACTTTTCCTCGGACCCGTGGTTCTCGCCATCCATACCGGGTGAGGATGACGGCAAGGTTTCCGTGGCCAGCGCCCGGCTGAAAGAGATGCGCGACTTCCTCGTATTGACCAATGGCCATACCTTCATCATGCAGGACGAAGCAGTTATCAGCCAGGTTCTGTATTTTCTTCGGCACGGACTGTTCGATCATGGACAACGGGACAATGCTGCTGGCGCTCCTGAAAACAGCGGGCAGGGTGCCGATACGGAACTGGACCGGGAACCAGTGAACGAGCAGAGACCGTGAACAGCACCAGGCAAATGCTGCATATCCTGTTCCCGGCAGTGCTGATCAGCCTGCTTTTGTCAGGCTGTAGCTCGGCGCCACCGGCATCAACACGCAAGCCGGATACACCCGACATCACGAAACTGCGCCAGCACCCCGGTGCCAGCATCGCAGCAAACCTGGTTGGCGCCCCTTATCGCTATGGCGGCTCATCGCCGCGCGGTTTTGATTGCAGCGGACTGGTGTACTATGCATTCCGTCAGGCCGGCATTCGTGTTCCCCGCAGCACGCGCTCCCAGTACCGCCATGCCTTGCGGGTGACGCGCAGCCAGCTGCAGCCGGGCGACCTGGTGTTCTTCAAACTTGACCGTCACGAGGTTTCACACGTCGGCATCTACGCCGGAAATGACCTGTTCATCCATGCACCCTCGAGAGGAAAACAGGTATCCTTTACCTCCATGAACGAGCCGTTCTGGCAGGATCACTATGTAGCTGCCGGACGCTACTACTAGCAACGCAGACCACGGATCACGATCAATGAAACACTTCATGCATAATGCACGCGCGACCTGTGCAAGGGCAGGGTTTATACTGCTAATGATGAGCAACATACCTGTCAACGCAGCACCCGAGGGCCTGGCACCATGCCCGCTAACTCCGAATTGCGTGTCGAGCCAGGCCAGCGACACGGGCCATTTCATCGCACCCATCAGTTACACGGGTCCGGCGGACCAGGCCATGCAACGCATGCAGCAGGTACTCGCGCAACTGGAACGCTCGACACTGGTCGGACATACTGCTACGTACCTTCATTTCGAGGTGCGCAGCATGCTGTTCCGCTTCGTGGACGATATCGAATGCCTGCTGGATCCCGCAGCCGGTGTGATCCATATCCGTTCCGCATCACGCGTCGGGCTGAGTGATCTCGGTGTCAACCGGCGACGCGTTGAACACATCCGTGAGGCGTTTGGCAAAACCTGATGGCAGCAGAGCCTGGCTGGAGAACTCATGCAGGAAGAGGGCGTCATCAAGTTCGATCTCGATTACCGCTGGTCTGCACCCGATCCATCCCTTGATATCACCGCGCTGTCCAGCGTACGCAGGGACCTCTGGCGACGCGGGTTGATCGGGCAGGCGCCGGACCGCTATGGCGGAGTGGGTTACGGCAATGTCAGCTGCCGGGTTCGGCCAGGAGAGCATCGCTTCCTGGTCAGCGGATCGCAAACCGGGGCGCTGGAATGGCTGCAATCCGAACACTACGCGCAGGTGAGCGGATTTGACGTTGACCGGAATCAGGTACATGCCACGGGCCCGATTCAGCCGTCATCGGAAGCGCTGACCCACGGCATGATCTATGAACTCGCCGATGCCATCCAGGTCATCCTGCATGTACATTCACCGTTGATCTGGCAGGCAGGAAATTCACTGGGACTGCCCATGACCAGTCGCCACGCGGCATACGGCACAGCGGCGATGGCACGCGAGGTCGCGCAGCTGTTCCATGCAACGGATGTAATATCCCGCGGAATGTTTGTCATGGGTGGACATCTGGACGGTGTCATTGCAATGGGTGAAACGATACCGGAGACCGGTAGAATACTGCTTGACTGTATCGAGCGTTGCGGGGGTACCGGTGCGGGGTGAAGACTGCCAAACCAGCAGTACCGGACCCGGTTTATGCCCCTGGGCAGGTCTACATACAATTTAACATAATATACATTACACGCACTTAATATATGAAACCGAACCAGCCTCAAATACACAAAAACCACGCGTTCAGGCGTCACACCGGCGCGTCTGTGCTGGCCCTGTGCCTGCTCGCCAGTGCCGGCAGCAATGCCGAAACCTTCATCCTGCCACCTGCAGATGTCGACGTGATCGGCCAGGTCACTTATACCGAGGCCGGTCGTGACAATACGCTGCTGGATATCGCGCGACGCTTTGACATCGGACAGAATGAAATCCTGCTGGCCAATCCAGAGGTCGATCGCTGGCTACCAGCCGATCATTCCAAGGTGGTCATCCCGAACCGTTACGTGATACCCAAAGCCGAGCGCACCGGCGTCGTCATCAACCTGCCGGAAATGCGCCTGTATTATTTCCCGAAAGCAAAAGACGGCCAGCGGCCCGTGCTGATCACCCACCCGATCAGCGTCGGCCGTATGGACTGGAGTTCTCCACTGGGCAACACATCGATTGTCAGCAAGCAGACAGACCCAAGCTGGACACCACCCGAATCGATCAAGAAAGAAGCACTGGCCGATGGCCGGTTTCTCCCCGACGTGGTACCCGGCGGCCCGGATAACCCGCTGGGAAGATTCGCTATGCGCCTGGGTATTCCCGGCTACCTCATTCACAGCACCAACAAGCCCTATGGTGTGGGTATGCGTGTCACCCATGGCTGTATACGCATGTACCCGGAAGACATCGAGGGACTGTTTGCCGATATCCCGGTCGGCACTTCGGTACAGCTCGTCAATCAGCCCATCAAGCTGGGCTGGATGGCCGACGGCCTGTTTGTCGAGTTGCACCCGCCACTGGAGGAAGACGAACCGCAGTACCAGGATTACATGCAGCGTGTACTGGACGCCGTGGCTGACATGCTGGCATCCCAGCCCGGTGCCGGCGAGCTGAATTCAGACCGGCGTTTAAGCCTGAATGGCGAGGCCTTGCGCCAGGCAGTCGAGGAAAAAAATGGCATCCCGCTTCTGATTACCCGCTAGCAGGCAGGACAAAAAAACAAGGCCCCGTACGGGGCCTTGTGGAATACCTGCAGATACCGATTGTTACTTGTGCATGGCCTTCTTGAACATGCGATCAATCTTGGTTTCGGTGTCTTCTGCAATTGCCTTGGCCTCGTTGGCAGTCCGCAGCGCTTCGGCAGACGTGGCCTTGGCAGCAGCGGCATCCGCCTTGGCGGCGGCGGCATCGGCGGCGGCAGAATCAATCTGTGCCTGCATTGCAGCATTGTTACCGGTAGATGCACAACCTGACAAGCCAGCCACCAAGATGGTGGCAGCGGCCAGGGCCTGGATACTACGTGATGTGTGAACTGACATTCGTCTCTCCTGCATGGTTAAATTCAGCAACTGGTACTTCCAGCCAGCCGGGTACCCGGAGGCATGGTGCGTATGCTACCGAAATGAATATCAACTTGAAATGATCTTGATCAGTTAAATTCACGAATAATCAGTCATTCGAAGCTCTATCATGGGGTGCGACAAAACTGCTCAGCGGATCTCGACCAGGGTGCCGACGGCGACCCATTCCACTAACCGGTCGATTTCCTCGTTGGTCAGCGCGACACAACCATTCGTCCAGTTGTATTCCCGATGCATGTCAGCATCTCCGGCGCCGATCCCGTGAATGCCAATCAAACCGCCCAGCCCGGTATTTTGGGGGGGCACCTCTCCCCGCTTGTGGGCGCGTCGGATTGCCAACCATTGCTCCTTGCTAATCGTACCCTTGGAAAATGCTCTTGATGCTGTTTCGAGGTCAGGATAGTTCAGTCCAAGGAACCGATGGTAACGGGTCTTTTCGCTTATCCAGCCAATCCGGAAACGTCCCAGCGGTGTTTTGTTGTCACCTCGAATCTTGGCATCCGATGTACCGTAACGACCAATGGAGATGTCTTCGAAGGTATGGATTACCGCCTCCCCGTCCAGCACGGTCATCGTTCCGGTACTCGTATCGACCAGCAGGCTGACCTCGCCAGCGGTCGTCCCGGAACCCACACATACCAGCAATGACAACAGGAGCGCTTTCCAGTCGCGATGCTTCGACATTTTCGGTACGCTCCGGCTATGGACAACAAGCACGCATTCTACCCCGAAGTCGAGCCACCCACACACAATCGTTACCGCCTTTCCAATGGATGATCCCGCATTCCAGCTGGATGAGGAACTGGTTTACCTCAACCATGCCGCCGTTGCACCCTGGCCACGCAGGACCGTGCAGGCGGTAACTGAATTCGCCCGCGAGAATGGCAGGTATGGTTCGCGCAATTACCTGCGCTGGGTACACACCGAGGGTTTGTTGCGCCAGCAACTATGCGCCCTGATCAACGCCCGGCACAGTGACGAGATCGCCCTCTTGAAGAACACCTCGGAAGCATTGTCCGTGGTTGCCTGGGGACTGCCCTGGCAGGCCGGAGACAATGTCGTGATCAGCACCCAGGAGTTTCCATCCAATCGCGTGGTGTGGGAATCACTCGATGTGCTGGGTGTGGAAACCCGTCAGGCCGATCTGCTGCAACACGACACGCCCGAGGCGGCGCTGATTGCCAAAATGGATGCGCACACGCGCCTGCTCTCCGTCAGCTCCGTGCAATACGGTAGTGGCCTGCGGCTTGACCTGACAACCCTGGGCAGCGCCTGTCGCGAGCGCGGCATCCTGTTTTGCATAGATGCGATCCAGAGTCTTGGCGCCCACCAGCTTGACGTACAGGAATGCCAGGCGGACTTTGTCATGGCTGACGGCCACAAGTGGCTGCTGGGGCCGGAAGGGCTTGCCGTATTCTTTTGCCGGCAGGAAATAATGGATCAACTTGCCTTGCGCCAGTATGGCTGGCACATGCTGGCTGATGCCGGACATTTCGACAACCATTCACGTGAAGTTGCAGCTAACGCGCGGCGCTTCGAATGCGGCAGTCCAAACATGCTTGGCATCCATGCACTGCATGCCAGCCTCGGATTGATACTCGAAACCGGCATGCAAAAAATCGAGCAGCTGGTGCTGGAAAATACCCGCTTCATGTTCGATTTCCTTGCCGCACGGAGCGATCGTTATTCCGTACTCACCCCCGACGCCCCCGGGCGTTACGCGGGCATAGTTACCTTCCGGCCACTGCACGAGTCGCCGGAACTGTTGTTCGAAATGCTGGGACAGCAACACATTGCCTGCGCATTGCGTGGTGGCGGCATACGTTTCTCGCCGCACTTCTATACCCCGCGCAAAAAACTGTGCAGGGCACTGGATGTGCTGGATCACTAGATGCCTGCAGTTCGCCATTACACGCACCATCATCCGCCAGGGGTGGATTGCCTGGCGCAAGCCGGGAGCCGGTTACTTAGTTTCAAACCTGCACTGCCGATACAGAAAAATGGCACCACAGGCCTTGTACAGGCAGCGATAACCGCTGCTGACAAGGATCTCGCAACTTGCGAAACACTCACCTGTCTAATACGTTACTTATTGATATATCTAGTATTATACTCCAGCCCACCACGAAGGCGCACACACAGCGCCAGGGATAACCAGCATGACCGGGTTCATTGAATTACTCGCTGCACTCATCGCGATCAGCTTCCTGATGGCACGCCGTGGCTCCCGCCACCTGTGGGTCGCCGTAATGGCCGGATTTCTCGGCTACTGGACCTTCATTCACGGTCCTTCCGCCTGGTTCATGGCGCTGGCCTGGCTTGCCTTTACACCGCTAGCCGTCGTGCTGGTGGCAGATAAATTACGGCACACGCTGATCATTGCCCCGCTGCTGGGCCTGTATCGCAAGATCCTGCCCAGCATGTCTGATACAGAGCGTGAGGCGCTGCAGGCGGGCACGGTCTGGTGGGAGGCCGAGATTTTCAGCGGCAATCCCGACTGGCATCGAATGCTCAGTTACCCTGCTCCCGCACTGAGTCTCGAGGAACAGGCGTTCATTGATGGTCCGACCGAACAACTCTGTGCCATGGTCAATGATTGGGAAATCACCGAACAACTGCATGACCTGACCGCGGAGACCTGGGAATTTCTCAAGCATAACGGCTTCTTCGGCATGATCATCCCGAAGCAGTTTGGTGGCCTGGGTTTCTCTGCCAACGCACATTCCGCCGTAGTCATGAAGGTCGCCAGCCGCAGCATCTCGGCAGGCGTAACGGTGATGGTGCCGAACTCGCTGGGACCGGCCAAACTGCTGCTGACCTATGGCACCGAGCAACAGAAACAGCATTACCTGCCGCGCCTGGCCAGGGGCGAGGAAATTCCCTGTTTCGCGCTGACCGGCCCGGATGCAGGCAGCGACGCGGCATCGATGCCGGATACCGGCGTGGTATGCCGCCAGCATTTCCGGGGCAATGATGATGTGCTCGGTATCCGGCTGAACTGGGAAAAACGCTATATCACCCTGGGACCGGTTGCCACCCTCCTCGGCCTCGCTTTCCAGCTGCATGACCCTGATCACCTGATCGGCGAACAGGACGACATCGGTATTACCCTGGCGCTCATCCCGGTCAATACACCGGGCGTGGAAATCGGTGCGCGTCACTACCCGATGAGCCAGGCATTCATGAATGGACCAAACCGTGGCAAGGATGTCTTTATCCCGATGGACTGGGTGATCGGTGGCCAGGAATACGCAGGCCAGGGATGGCGCATGCTGATGAACTGCCTGTCCGATGGCCGCGCCATTTCGCTGCCGGCACTCAGCACGGCGGCCGGCAAACTGGTGTGCCGCAGCGTTGGCGCCTATGCCGGCGTACGCAAACAGTTCAAGCTGCCGATCGGCAAGTTTGAAGGCGTGAGCGAGGTACTGGCGCGCATTGCCGGACTGAGCTACCTCATGAATGCGACACGCGGCTTTACCACGGCTGCACTGGACAGCGGTGAAGAACCCTCGGTGGCTTCCGCGATCATCAAGTATCACCTCACCGAGCGTATGCGCATCGTCATGAATGATGGCATGGATATCCTCGGCGGTAGCGGCATCAGCATGGGCCCGCGCAACTTCATCGCCCGTTCCTACCAGGCACTGCCGATCGCGATTACCGTCGAGGGTGCCAACATCCTCACCCGTAACCTGATCATCTTTGGACAGGGTGCAATCCGCTGTCACCCGCACCTGTTCAGCGAAATGGAAGCGGTCGCCAGCAACGATGTCGCGGCGTTCGACGCTGCCCTGCTTGGTCACGCCAGCCACGCGATGAGCAATTGCAGCCGTTCCCTGTTCCACAGCATCACTGGCGGACGCCTGTTGAATGCACCGCAACATGGCGTTCGCGGGCATTACTACCGGCAATTCGGCCGCATGAGCCTGGCCTTCTCCGTGACTACGGAAATGACCCTGATGTCACTGGGCGGCAGCCTGAAGCGCAAGGAATCGATTTCTGCACGGCTTGGCGACGTACTCAGTTACCTCTACATGGGCAGCGCGATACTCAAGCATCACTACGACAACGGCTCGCCGGACGAGGAACTGCCACTGCTCGAATGGGCCTGCCAGGACCTGCTGTACCACATCCAGCTGCGCCTGCATGAAGTGTTCAATAACCTGCCTGCGCGCAGCGCGGCAACACTGGCACACCTGCTCAGCTTCCCGTTTGGCAAGCCCTACCAGCGACCGTCTGACGCACTTTCACAAAAGCTTGCCGACCTGCTTATGCAACCCGGTGAACTGCGTGACCGGCTTACCGAAGGTGTGTATATTCCGAACGACACCACGGAACCGGTTGCACAACTCGACGCTGCGCTGGTGAAGGCCGTCAAGGCCGAAGCGGCATTGCACAAGCTACGGGATGCCATGCGAAGCGATGTACTTGAACATGGCGACCCGGAAGCCAGTATCGATGCCGGTCTCGAGTCCGGCGTGATCAACGCTGCAGAAGCCAGCACCATTCGCGCCGCGATTACGGCTCGTAATCTGGTTATCCAGGTCGACGCGTTCGATCCTGCATTCTTTACCAAGGAGCACAAGGCATGGGTGGACAGCAATCTGGGTGGGGTGGCCGGCCGGTCTTTGTAGT